>CAZEHG010000158.1:0-4140 GCA_964512475.1 uncultured Atopobium sp. | reverse complement strand
CCTACGAGCAGATGAGCGCTGCCCGCGACGCCTTCACCAAGGCGTTCGAGGAGGCAAAGGCCTCCGGCGCCGTGACCGAGAACACGAGCCAGGCCGCCCGAGCGACCCTCTCGCTGCCCGCCGAGGCGGCGACCGCCCTCGCCGGCGTGGACCTCGCCGAGGTCTTCGTCTGCTCCGCGGTCGAGGTCGTCGAGGGTGAGGAGCTGTCCTGCTCCGTCGCCCCCGCAGACGGCGAGAAGTGCCCGCGCTGCTGGAACTACCGCGCGCTCGGCGCCGACGGCTTGTGCTGCCGCTGCCACGACGCCGTGGCAACGCATCAGGAGTAGGCGCTTGGCCTCCCTGCTCAAAGAAACCGCGCTTTCCCGCCGCCTCGGCACCTTCGCCGGGGCGGCGGCCCTCGTGGTTGTGCTCGACCAGGTCTCGAAGGCGGCTGCCCGCTCGTCGCTCACGCTCGGGCAGCCCGTGACGCTCGTGCCCCACGTCATGGACCTGAGCCTCGTGTACAACACCGGAGCGGCGTTCTCCATCGGCTCGGGCAAGGGGCTCTTCTTCGTGGCCGTCGCGATCGTCATCGCCGCTGCCTGCACCGCCCTGACCTGGCGGGAGCGCACCATCCCGCTGCCGCTCGCCGCGACGCTCGGCTGCGTCGTCGGGGGCGGGATAGGCAACGCCGTCGACCGCGTCGTCTTCGGCCGCGTGACCGATTTCTTCGCCACGACCTTCATTGACTTTGCCGTTTTCAACGTGGCGGACATCTTCATCACCTGCGGCGTCGTGCTGGCCGTGGTGCTGTGGTCGCGCTGGGACAAGGACCAGGCCGCCGACGAGGCGAGCGAGGGCTGCTAGGCATGGGCGCCCGCATGGTCAACCTGCTCGTCGGGCCCGAGTCCGATGGGATGCGCCTCGACGCGTTCCTCGCCGCCGCTGAGGGCATGCCGTCTCGCTCCGCGTGCGCGAGGCTCGTCGAGGAGGGGCGCGTGCACATCAACACCTGTCCTATCTCCTCCAAGTCGGAGAAGGTCCTGCTCGGCGACCGCGTGTCGGCCGAGCTTGACCAGGCCGAGCCCGCCGAAGCTGCGCAGGGGCCCCTCTCGCCGAACCCCTATATTCCGCTCGACATCCGCTACGAGGACGATTACCTGCTCGTCATCTCCAAGCAAGAAGGGCTCGTCTGCCACCCGAGCCCGGGGCACGTGGACGACACGCTGGCCAACGCCCTCGTGGCCCACTGCGGTTACGGCAACCTTGGGATGCTTCAGGGCGAGGAGCGGCCCGGCATCGTGCATCGCCTGGACATGGACACCTCGGGCCTCATGGTCGCCGCCAAGGACGACGCGACGCAGAAGGCGCTGCAGGACCTGATCCGCATGCGCGTCCTCGACCGCCGCTACATCACGCTCGTGCAGGGCTACATGGCGCGCGACGAGGACACCATCGTCACCGGCATCGCCCGCTCCACGCGCGACCGCCTGCGCATGGCCGTATCCGACGCGCCGGGGGCGCGCGAGGCCATCACCACCTACCGCACGCTGGAGCGCTTCGAGGCCGGCAGGCGCGACGAGGGCTACAGCTTGGTCGAGTGCCACCTGTACACGGGCCGCACCCACCAGATCCGCGTGCACATGCGCCATATCGGACATCAGCTCGTGGGCGACCAGCTCTACGGCCGCGGGGACGATCGCGTGAACCTGGGCCTGCGCAGGCAGTTCCTCCATTCGTGGAGCATCGCCTTCGATCATCCGGCAACCGGCGAGCGAATCGAGCGCGCCGACCGACTCCCCGAGGACCTTCTCGCTATACTGAGAGTGCTTAAAGAACGCTCGATGGGGCGCACGGCGGCGGGGGAGAGGATCTGCCCGCTGCTCGGCGCCGAGGGCTAGTCCGGACACCGGGGGAGAACCTCATGATGGAGTTCAACAGGATCGGCCTCACGCCGATCGTCATATTCAACATGGTCATCTGGCTGTTCTTCACGCTGGCGTACTTCTACCAGCTCGTGTACATCATCCGCGTGATCATGCACGGCACGGTCCGTCTCCCTGAGGCCAAGAAGAACCACTGCTACGGCTTCGTCATCGCCGCGCACAACGAGGAGCCCGTTATCGGCAACCTCGTACGCTCCATCCTCAACCAGAAGGACTACCCCCGCGAGCTCGTCGACTGCTTCGTCATTTGCGACGCCTGCACCGACGACACCCACGGCGAGGCCGAGCGCGCCGGAGCCATCACCTGGGACCGCAACGACCTCGCCCGTAAGGGCAAGAGCTGGGTGCTCGACTACGCCTTTGACCGGATCCTGAACGAGTTCGGCGACAAGTACGAGGCCTTCGTCATCATGGACGCCGACAACATCATCGCGCCCGACTACCTGAAGATCATGAACCAGGCCTTCGACGCCGGCTATCTCGTCTGCACGAGTTATCGCAACTCGAAGAACTTCGACTCGAGCTGGATCAGCTCCGCCTACGCAACGTGGTTCCTGCGCGAGGCGCGCTTCCTCAACAATGCGCGCATGATGGTGGGCACGAGCTGCGCCATCTCGGGTTCCGGCTGGCTCGTCTCGTCCCGCATCATCAGGGGCATGCACGGCTGGGACTTCCACACCTTGACCGAGGATATCCAGTTCTCCACGTTCTGCTGCGCCCACAACGTGCAGATCGGCTTTGCGCCGGCCGAGTTCTTCGATGAGCAGCCCCTGACCTTCAAGGCCTCCTGGACTCAGCGCATGCGGTGGACCAAGGGCTTCTACCAGGTCTTCTTCTCCTATGGGCGTGACCTCGTCAAGGGCATCGGCAAGGGTCAGTTCGCCTCCTACGACATGCTCATGACCATCGCGCCGGGCATGATCCTCACGTTGCTCTCGTTTTTCGTGAACGCCGTCTACCTCATCGTCGGCTCGCTCAGCCACGGCTTCATCGCCACCGAGGGGGAGCTCTCCATGTGCGTGGGCTCGCTCATTATGACGTTCCTCTCGATGTACATCGTCTTCTTCCTGCTGGCCATTATCACCACGGTCTCGGAGCGTGAGCATATCCACGCGAAGAAGAAGTGGCGCATCTTCACCAATCTCTTTACCTTCCCGATTTTCATGATGACCTATATCCCCATCACCGTGGCCGCCCTCTTCAAGAAGGTCGAGTGGGTTCCCACCAAGCACGACATCGCCGTCAACTTCGACGACGTCATGGCCGAGGGCTCCAACTAGGGGGTTTCGCCTATCGGGACAATCACCCTTGACTGGGCTGGCGCCGAGGGGGCTGGGGCTTAGTTTGTCGCGAGTTCCGCATGAGCCGGACGTGACTTAATGTCACGTCCGTGCGAAGAGGACTGTTTGAGCAGCAAACTAAGCCTCAGCCCCCTCGGCGCCCCCGGTGACGTTCAGGTTGTTTGGGCGGCTTACAAAGTTGCTGGTCAGTGGGGTTTTATTGTCGTTGGCCGAATAGTTGTTGCCGATGATAGAATGACATGCATTCTGGCTGGAACTGGGGCCTGCGCGATGCGGGCGAAAGGAGCAAGACCACATGGCAACGTTCTTTGAGGGAGAGTCGCACACTTTCTCCGAGTACCTTCTCGTCCCCGGCTATTCCTCGGCGGAGAACGTCCCCGCCAACGTCTCGCTCAAGACCCCGCTCTGTAAGTTCAAGCGCGGCGAGGAGTCCCCGATCACCCTGAACGTCCCCATGGTCTCCGCCATCATGCAGTCCGTCTCCGGCCCCAGGCTCGCCATCGCACTCGCGCAGGAAGGCGGCATTTCCTTCATCTACGGCTCACAGACGGCCGAGTCCGAGGCCGCGATGATTCGCGAGGTCAAGGCCTACAAGGCCGGCTTCGTCGTCTCCGATTCCACCCTTACCCCGAACATGACGCTCGCCGAGGTCCTCGAGCTCCTCGAGCGCACCGGCCACTCCACCATGCCCGTCACCGAGGACGGCAGCCCGCACGGCAAGTTCTGCGGCATCGTCACCTCCCGCGACTACCGCGTCTCCCGCGACTCGCGCGACCGGCTCGTCAAGGATTTCATGACGCCGGCCGACAAGGTCATCTGCGCCGAGGACGGCACCTCCCTCAAGACCGCCAACGACCTCATCTGGGAGCACAAGCTCAACGCCCTGCCCATCGTCGACGCCGACGGCAACCTCG
>CAZEHG010000157.1:0-4152 GCA_964512475.1 uncultured Atopobium sp. | reverse complement strand
CGGGCTCGACGAGGCGCTCGAGGATGGCGGCCTCCTCGTACTCGGGGTGGGCGTCGAGCGCGGGCTGAAGGGTGCTCAGGATCTCGGTTGCAGCCTGGATGAACTCGGTCTGCTCGGGGTAACGGGCCTTGAGCTCGGCCAGGACGTTCTCGCAGTACGTCATGATCTCTCCTTATTGTCGGAGGCCCCGGGAAACCTTCCCGGGCGCCTAATGTCCAACATGAAACTGTACGCGCGTTGTGTTTCGAGCAACGTTACGGTTCCGTTCGCGTAACGTTGCCGCGCGTTTTGAGAAACATGTCGTACATACGGGCCGCTCAGACGCGTGTTGTCTATCTATTTCACGGCAGTTGCCTACCGTTGGCCGGCACCAATCGCCGGCGAACGGCCTTCGCGACCCCAACGAGAAACCCGCCGAGGCGGCGCCGGCTCGAGCGCTCGCCGCCTCGGGAACTCTCTCCCATTGTTGTCACAACCCTAGGGTAACCTGCAGCAAAAGAAGCGCGAAGAAGCGCTTCTCACCCGAGCGGAAGGCCAAAGATGGAGATTCACGACCCGAACGACCGAGAGTTCTGGCGCGATTACTGCGAGAAGTACGGCATGGACCCCGACGAGGTCGTCCCCGACGACGATTACCCTCGCGCCCCGTCGGACGAGGACACGCCGAGGAAATCACGCAAGCGCGGCGGCTTCATGCCGTTTATCAGCATCGGCATAACCTTCGGGAAGGACTGACGGGCTTCCCCGCGCAGGGGAGCTGCGGAAAAACGAAAGCAGGCCGGAAGCGTTACCACTTCCGGCTTGCTATTTTCTTTGGAGCGGGTGACGGGAGTCGAACCCGCGTCATCAGCTTGGAAGGCTGAGGTTCTACCGTTGAACCACACCCGCGTATGTTGGTCGGGGCGACTGGATTCGAACCAGCGACCCTCTGCTCCCAAAGCAGATGCGCTACCAAACTGCGCCACGCCCCGGAACCAAGCGTTCACTATACGCGAGTTCGGCCCGCTCGGCAACCCCGGCGCGTAGAATGCTGCTATCCGACACCCGCAGGAAAGGCCCTCGCATGCCGCACTCCCCTCTTGGCAAGACGCTCGTCATAGCCAACCCCACAGCCCATTCAGGCGCCGGCGAGAAGGGCGCGCGCTTCGCCGAGGAGTTCCTGCGGAGCTTCTCCTCCGCCACGAACGGGTTCGAGGTCGTGCGCACGGCGGGGCCCGAGGATGCCGTCGGCATCGCCGCTTCCGCCGCAGGCTACGACACCGTGGTCGCCCTCGGCGGGGACGGCGTCATCCACGAGGTGGTCAACGGCCTCGCAGAGATTGACCGCGCGCGGCGGCCGCAGCTCGGCGTCGTACCCATGGGCTCCGGCAACGACTACGCGCGCACGCTCGGCATGAGGAGAAATGATGCCGAGGGGGCGCTCGCCCAGCTCGTGCGCGGTCACGTTCGCAACTGCGAGCTCGGGCGCGTCAACGGCGTGCGCTTCATGCAGACGCTCTCGTTCGGCCTCGACGCGGCCATCGCCCTCGACACCACGGACAAACGCGCCGCCGGAACCAAGCAGGAGGGCGAGGAACTCTTCGTCCGCTCCGCCCTGCGCATACTCGCGGGGGCGAAGGAGGGTTTCCCCGTCCGCGCCTCTTTCGACGGCGAGGAGCCCGTCGAACTCGCAACCATCATCTTCGCCGTGCAGGTCGGCCCCACTTACGGGGGCGGGTTCAAGATCTGCCCGGACGCCGACCCAGCGGATGGGGCGCTCGACATCTGCTACAACGTCTCCTTGCCGCCGACACCCATCCTGCTGGGGCTTCTCGGCCTGGCGCGCTTCGGAAAGCACACGGCGTCGAGCGTGGTAAGGACGCGGCGAGCCTCCCACATCGAGCTCCGCTTCGAGGAGGAGCCTCCGTGCCAGGTGGACGGCGAGAAGCTCTGCGCCAGCGAGTTCGTTGTCGATGTGGAGCCGGACGCCCTCGACGTCGTCTTCCCGGCTTAAGGCGCTATCCGCCCGCACCTATCGAGTTCGGAAGGCTTCCGAACTTCCCAACATCGAAAAACCGCAGGTCAGACTTACCCCGAACTCCGCGATATATGTTTGGAAGGCTTCCGAACTCGAAGGAAAAAAGGGCCCCGGGTCGATACCGGGGCCCTCGATGTTCAAAAAAGGCGCGGCTTACTTAGCGGCAGCCTGAAGCATGGCCTTGACCTCGGTCGCGGTCTTGAGCTTGACGACCTTGGCGGCGAGCGCATCGCACTCCTCGCGGGTCCACTCGGAGATGATGCGACGGGTGCGCAGGATGGACGGGGCGCTCACGGAGAACTCGTCCAGGCCGAAGGAAATCAGCACCGGGATGAGCAGCGGGTCAGCCGCGGCCTCGCCGCACATGCCCACCATGATGCCGGCCTTGCTGCCCGCCTCGATGATGCGCTTCAGCGAGCGAATGACGGCAGGCTGGTAGACCTCGTAGAGATAGCTGACCTTGTCGTTGCCGCGGTCGGCGCACATGGTGTAGCCGATGAGGTCGTTCGTGCCGATGGAGAAGAAGTCGCACTCCTCGGCGAGGTCCTCGGCGATGAGGGAGGCCGCAGGGGTCTCGATCATGGTGCCGACCTCGATGTCCTTGTTATAGGAGACGCCGCGCTCGTCGAGCTCGCGCATGCACTCCTTAACGAGGTCCTTGACCTGGCGGATCTCGTCGACGGTGGTCACGAGCGGGACCATGATCTTGATGTCACCGAAGGCGGAGGCGCGAAGAAGGGCGGTGAGCTGCACCTTGTACTGCTCGGGGTTGTTCAGGCAGTAGCGGACGGCGCGGTAGCCGAGGAAGGGGTTCTCCTCCTTGGCGAGGTCAAGGTACGGAATCTCCTTGTCGCCGCCCACGTCGAGGGTGCGGATAATGACCGGCTGGTTCTTCATCGCCAGGGCGACCTTCTGGTAAGCGGCGAACTGCTCGTCCTCGCTCGGCAGCTCCTTGGCATCCATGAAGAGGAACTCGGAGCGGAAGAGGCCAACGCCCTCGCAGTCGTGCTCGATGGCCACGTTGGCGTCGTCGGGGTTGCCGATGTTGGCGACGAGCAGCTTCTCGATGCCGTCGGCCGTGGCGGTCTTCTGGCCGCGGTAAGCCTCAAGGGCGGCCTTCTCAGCAGCGAACTGCTTGGCCTTGGCGCGGTAGTGGCGAAGCTCGCGGTCATCCGGGGTCGGGACGACCTTGCCCTTCTCGCCGTCGACGATGACCATGTCGCCGGTCTTGATGTTCTTGGTCGCATCGGGCACGGAGAGAACCGCGGGGATCTCGAGTGCGCGGGCGATGATGGCCGAGTGAGAAGTGCGGCCGCCGGTCTCGGTAACGATGGCGACGACGTTGTTCTTGTCGATGTCGGCGGTCATGGACGGCGTGAGCTCGTGAACGATGACGACGGAGTTCTCGGGCAGCGTGGAGAGATCGATGAGCTCCTGGCCGAGAAGGTCGGCGAGAAGGCCGGTCTTGACGTCGGCGACGTCGGCGGCGCGCTCGCGGAAGAGCTCGTCCTCCATGTTGGAGAACATGTTGTAGTACATGTCGTAGGCCTCGGAGACGGACTGCTCGGCGCACTTGCCGGACTCGATGGAGTTGTTGACCATCTCCTTGATGCCGTCGTCCTCGGCGAACTCGATGTGAGCACCCATGATGGCAGCGGCCTCGGGACCGACGGTCTCGGTCATGCGCTCGATCTGGGCGTTGGTCTGCTCGATGAACTTGGCGACGGCCGCCTGATAGCGGTCCTTCTCGACCTGGGCGTCCTCCGGAACATGCGGAGTGAAGCTCAGATCCGGCTCGACCGCGACGCGCGCGACACCGATGCCGACGCCATCGGACGCATTGACACCCTCGTACGACAGGTAGCTGTCGCCCTTAACTCCATCACTCATATTTCCCCCTAGTTGTCCGCCGCTCTCGCGGCACTTCCCTTATATGCTCACGCAACCGTGCGACCGGCCGCGCATAAGAGCCGAACTAATTCTCCCCCACGGTTCCGTTGGAGGCCTTGAACTCTTTGGCCGCCTCGGTCTGGCTTTCCTCGACCGCGCGCGCCTCGGCGGCGTCCTTGGCGTTCTGCATGTCGTTGGCGATGATGCCGGGCATGGCGCGGCCCATCTTCTTGTAGAGCGCGGTG
>CAZEHG010000156.1:0-4219 GCA_964512475.1 uncultured Atopobium sp. | reverse complement strand
GATGGACGGCTTCAAGACTCTGGACGAGGGCCAGGCTGTCCAGTTCGAGATCACGACCGGCCAGAACGGCAAGCTCCAGGCTTCCAACGTCACCAAGCTCTAATTCCGAACTTTATAGTTGAGCTGAGAGGGGGTCCGCTTCGGCGGACCTCCTTTTTCGTGTGGCCGCCGCGCGACAGGTGGCCACGGGCGGGCGGTTTTACGCACGTTGCCGCGGGCCACGCGGTCTCCTTGCTATACTCGGGACCGATGGAGCTGAGAAGAAAGCCGTGAAGAAGCCGTGACCATGCCCGCCGACACCATCCAGGTCCCCTCTTTCGCGATGCGCGTCGTCGACGCGCTCGAGGAGGCGGGCTTCGAGGCCTGGGTCGTGGGCGGCTTCGTGCGCGACGCTCTTCTCGGCGACCGGGGCCACGATGTGGACGTGACCACGTCCGCCCCCTGGCAGAGCACCGCGCAGGTCCTGCGCCGGGCGGGTATCGAGGTGCACGAGACGGGCACGAAGCACGGGACCGTGACCGCCGTCGTTGACGGCCTTCCCGTGGAGACGACGACCTATCGCGTGGAGGGCGCCTACTCCGACAAGCGCCACCCCGACGAGGTCCGCTTCGTCACGGACGCGCGCGAGGACCTCGCGCGGCGCGACTTCACCGTCAACGCCATGGCCTATCACCCGTCGCGCGGGCTTCTCGACCCCTTCGGCGGGCAAGAGGACCTAGCCTCCGGCGTGATCCGCGCGGTCGGCGACCCGTGCCGGCGCTTCGACGAGGACGCCCTGCGCGTGCTGAGGGCCGTCCGCTTCGCCTGCCGGCTCGGTTTCCGCATAGAGGACAGGACCCAGGCGGCTCTCGCGGGCAGCGCCGGCGGGCTGCGCGCCGTCGCCCAGGAGCGAATCGGCCAGGAGATGGACGGCATCCTCGCCTCCGGGCGCGTCTCGTGGGCGCTGCGCCGCGAGTTCGCCGTCATGGCCCAGGCGCTGCCCGAGCTCGCACCCATGCGCGGCTTCGACCAGAGGAGCCCTTACCACGCCTACGACGTTCTCGAGCACACGGCGCGGGTCTGCGCCGGCGTTGAGGCGCTCTGCGGCGGGGCCGCCCCGCGCGCGCTCAGGTGGGCGGCGCTTCTCCACGACGTCGCGAAGCCGACGACTTTCAGCGTGGACGACGGCGGGCGCGGGCACTTCTTCGGCCACCCGGAGGAGGGCGCTCGCGTGGCCGGGTCGGCGATGGGGCGGCTGGCCGTCGAGCGCGGATGCGTGCGGGAGGCCCAGGCGCTCATCCGCCTTCACGACCTGCCCATCTCGGGCACGGTGCGCTCGGTGCGCCGCATGATGTCCAAGCTCGAGGGGGCGTGCCCCGGCAGGGGGGAGGCGCTCTCGTTCGCCCTCGTGTGCCTCAAGCGCGCTGACGCGCTCGGGAAGGACCCCGCCTACCGGGACTACGCCGTCGAGCTCGACGGCGTCGAGCGCACGCTGCGCGCGGAGGTGGCGCGGGGCAGCGTGATGTCCATCGGCGACCTCAAGGTGACGGGCGACGACGTCATGCGCGAGCGCGGCATCGAGCCGGGTCCCGGCGTGGGCATGGTGCTGCGGGGGCTTCTCTCCGCGGTCCTGGGCGACGAGCTCCCGAACACGCGCGAGGCCCTTCTCGCCGAGCTGCGCTACTGACGAGCGGCGCAGAGCCGGGCCGCGGCTCATCTTGCCGTCGCCCCTACGCGGTCTCCTCGCGCGCGAGGCGCATGAACGCGTCCGTCACGCCCCAGCGGTAGCCGCCGGCCGGCAGGCCGAAAAGGATCCGATAGCTTGCCTCGGGGCCGAGGCCGAACGCCTCGAGCACCCCGCGCGCCTCGGGCGGCGCCGCCGTCACCAGCAGGTTGCGCGGGCATAGGCAGGCCCCCACGCCGCGAAGGCAGAGCGCGAGGAGCGTCTCCATGTTGTTGGACTGCACGCGCACGATGGGGTCGATCCCCGCGTCGGCGAAGAGCGAGAGCCCGAGGCCCCCCGTGATGTCGGCCGCGCCGCCGAGGACGAACGGCAGGTCCTTGAGCGGGGAGAGGTCCCCGCGTGACAGCGGCGCGGCCAGCTCCTCGGGCGCCAGCCCCATGGCCCGAAGGAGTTCCTTGCTCACGAGCAGGGCGATTTGCTCCTCGTAGAAGTCCTCGAGGACGATTCCCGGGCGCTTCTGCGCCGCGGCCACGGCGAAGATAGCGACGTCCTCGCGCCCGGCCGCGAGGTTCGCCAGGATCTCGTCGTTCGTGCCCTCGTCGAGCTGCACGCGCACGTTCGGGTACTCGCGGCAGAGGCGCTCGATCACGGGCGGCAGGAGGGCACGGCCGCGCGTGTAGGCCACGCCCACGCGCAGGGTGCCGGCCTGCAGGCGGTTCGGCCCCGCCACCTCGCGCCTGAGGTCGGAGAGCTCGGCGCGCAGCCGATCGGCGTGGGCGAGGAAGACGGCGCCCTCGTGTGTGAGCTCCAGGGGCGTCCTGCGCACGAAGAGCTTGCGGCCGAGCTCGCGCTCGAGGGCGGCTATGTGGGCGCTCAGGGTCTGCTGCGTCACGTGGAGCCTCGCGGCCGCCCGGGTGAAGCTGCGCTCCTCGGCGACGGCGCGGACGTACTCGAGGGACTGGAAGTTCATGTCTGGAGCCCTTCTCACAAATACTGTTTGTGTCAGATATCAAGAGTAACAGTTGGAGATTGCAGGCGCAGGAACCTACCATCGACTGCGGGGAAGTGGCGCACCTTACGTCCCTTCTTCCTGCTTTCGCATCAGACCAAGGGGGGTGGCCGTGGAGCTTTTCGTCATCGGGGTGTTCTGTCTGCAGCTCATCGTGTTCGTCGCGCTCGGGGTCAACGTGTTGGTGCCGCTCGTCGTCGGTTTCGCGCTCTTCTTCGTCTACGGGGCCCTGACGGGGCACCCGGCGATAGAGCTGCTGCGCGAGGCGGCGACAAGCGCCAAGTGCGCCCTCGGCGTCCTTGAGTCGTTCGTACTCATCGGCATGCTGACCGCGCTGTGGCGCGCCGACGGGACCATTTCCCAGATCGTGGTGATGACGACCCCCGTGGTCTCGCCCGCGACGGCGCCCTTGGCGGCGTTCTTGCTCTGTGGGCTGGTGAGCTACCTCATCGGCACGAGCTTCGGCACGGCGGCCACTATGGGCGTCGTCTGCGGCACGCTCGCGGCGTCCATGGGGGCGAGCGCGCTTCTTACCGGGGGAGCGGTGCTCTCGGGCTGCTACTTCGGCGACCGGTGCTCGCCCGTGTCGAGCTCGGCCCTTCTCGTGCGCAGCGTGACGGGCACGGACATGCGCGGCAACCTCTCCGCCATGATGCGCACCGCTGCGGTGCCCTTGGCCGCGAGCGTCGCGGTCTATGCGCTGCTGGGCCTCGTGCTGAGGCCCGCGGACTCGGCGGTGGCGACGGCAGGCGTCGCCGATATGCTCGTCGGCGCCTTCGGCTACAACCTCTGGGCTCTTCTCCCCGCGGCGATCATCTTCGTCTTGCCGCTCACGGGGCTCGGCATGAAGCGGTGCATGGGGCTCTCGTGCGCCGCCGCCGTCATCGTGTGCCTCTCACGAGGGGCGACGCTTGTCGACCTCGGTCGCTGGGCGGCCTTCGGCTACGCCGCCCAGGACGCGGACGTGGCGGCCCTCATGAACGGGGGAGGACTGTCTTCGATGGTCAACGTGTCCTTGGTCGTCTGCATCTCGTCGAGCTACGCGGGGCTCTTCAACGCGACGGGGCTCGTGGAGGGCATGCAGAGGTTCGTGGACCGAGTCGCGAGGCAATTCGGCGCCTTCGCGGCGGTCCTCGCGGTCGGCGTCCCCGCGTCCATGATCGCCTGTAACCAGACGCTCGCCATCATGCTGACCAACCAGCTCTGCGGTGGATCCGAGGACGATCCGAGAAAGCTCGCCATCGACCTCGAGAACGGGCCGGTGGTCATCAGCCCACTCATTCCCTGGTCCATTGCCTGCTCTACCATCATGACCTTCGCCGGCGCACCGAGGATCAGCTGGATGGCCGCCTTCTACCTGTGGCTTATTCCCGTCTGGCACCTCTTCACGACCTCCCGCGCAAGAAAGGCGAACTTTTTTCAAAAAGCCCTTGCAATCCGGTGAAAGCTTCCGTATAGTAATTTCTCGCGCTGAGAGGCGCAAAGAAAGAAGCAATTGGGACTTCGTCTAGTGGTAGGACAGCGGATTCTGGTTCCGTCAACGGGAG
>CAZEHG010000155.1:0-4288 GCA_964512475.1 uncultured Atopobium sp. | reverse complement strand
TGCGCACAAGCGCGTCCATGATCGCGGGCGCCGCGCCCTCGGAGTAGTCGTTGCGAAACAGGTGCATGGTGGGGTCCTTTCAAAATCGCGGGGGTTCTACCCCTAGCCTAGTCGATGGCCCCATTCGATGCGGCCGGCGGAGGAGGAGTTTTTGGCTTCAATCATGGTCACTCGCGCCTCATGGTCCGGGTTGTCCTTGTTTGGCGCAGCGGGCTGTCCGGATTCGGTCGGCGTCTCGCTTCGTTTGGATCCTTGGGCGGGTGCGGCGTCACCCGATCTGGAATATGAACCGCTCCTTCTCCCCTTGGCTGTCGGGTAAGGAGAAAGTGAGCTGGAACGGGTCTGCGGGGGATTCGGGCTCGACTGCGAACTCGGCGTAGCGGCGGAACGTCGAGGCCTCCTGGGCCATGAGGAGCAGGTTGGAGACGGGGGAGGAGCCGAGGCTGCCGTCCTCGGAGATCACGAGCACCGTCTTCTTCTCGTCGACGGAATAATCCTTACCCGAGTACGTCAGCGTGACGAAGTCGTGGTCGCTCCACTCGTCGAGGTCGTGCGACGCTCGGTCGAGGTTCGCGACGGAGACGGTGTAGGCGACGAGGACGTGCCCGACGGGGGCGACGTACGGGTTGCGGGAGTCCCCCGCGGCGTCGTACTCCTTGGGCAGCCCGAGGTCCACCTCGTCGGCGGGGACCCGTCCCGAGAGGGCCTCCGTAGAGATGCCGTTGTGGAGCGCGGTAGCGAACTCTGCGCGCTCAAGCGTGAGCTCGACTATGTCGGTCGACGCCTTCTCGCCGACGGCGAGGGCCGCGACCTGCGCCTCCTTTGACGCGGAGCTCGCATCGGGGGTGTTGTCCCTACCTGCCTCGTCGACGATCTCTTGTTTCGCGCAGCCGACTGCGGGAAGCGCCGCGACCGCCAGCGCGACCGCCTACCCTCGTGTCATGTTTGCGGTGAGCCTTACCATGTACCACTGCCTTCCCGGGCCGCCGGCCCATTAGCTTGACCCTAAGGTCAAGCCCTTCTACCTAAAAGCAAGGTAGAAGGGCCGGGAGTCTTCCTTGAGCGGTATTTGAAGGCGGTGCCGTCGCCAGCTACTTCGTAATCTCCAGCGAGTACGCGCCGAGGACCCCCTCCGCGTAGTAGACCTGCGTCCCGTCGCTCAGGTTGTCTATGCCCACGGCGTTCGAGATTTTCTCGGTCGTGGCCTCGTGGAACTCGAAGGTCACCTGACCGGACTCGAAAGACTCCCTGAGCTCGTTCGACATCGGGTAGTAGAAGCTGACGGCCACTTCGTCCAGGGACTTCACGTCGTTCGAGTAGGTGGTGCTTTCGCCCACTTCGTACTTGTCGTTGATCACGAGCGGGGCCTCGATGCCGAAGTGGATGGAGAGCGGGTAGGACGAGTAGTTCTTGATTCTCGCGGTGACGCGCAGGAGGGTCTCGCCTCCTACGTTGCCCGCGGAGACGTGCACGTTGCCCTGCTCGAACTCGTTGCACCACTCGAAGCCAGTGACGGTCAGCTCGGTGTCGCCGACGGTCACGGTCTGGCCGACCTCGAGGGCCTGGGTGCTGGCGGTCGACGACGATCCCGAGCCCTGGGTCGCCGTTCCCGTCGCCGAGCATCCCCCGATGAGCAGCGCGGCGCAAAGCGCTCCTGCGATCGCGACGGTCCTGTTCACGATGGCTCCCTTCGCTCGGCTTGACCTTAAGGTCAAGCCCTTCTACCTAAAAGCAAGGTAGAAGGGCGGGGAGTCTTCCTTGAGCGGTATTTGAGAGGGGCGTTTCTATCGCCGATTCGCTGGCGTTTGTTTTTGCTCGGCAACGACGTTTGCGGCGTCCTCAGGCTCTGCCGTGGCACGCGCTTCGGATGACGCTTACCTGTTGCTTGAGGTCTTTACAGGGCGTGATGTGGATGTGCCCGGAGTAGCTCTTCTCATCGATGCGTAGCAATTTGCGCAGCTGCTTGACGGTGCACCCTCCATTGAAATCGAAGAAGTGCAGATCGCGGCGCCCGGGGAGCGCCAACCATGACGCGACCATCGAGGCGACGTGGGCGTCGCTGGGACAGAAGGAGTACCCGAGGATGCAGAGGTCGCTGGTCTCCCGGAGTGCCTCGACCATGCGGGAGAGCTCGGCCGCCTGCTCCCAGCATACAATTGGCTTGATCGGGGCCTGAGTCAGCAGGTACGGGAAGATGATCTCTTCCTCGCCCCATGCGTTCTCACGAATGTCGCGGACGGAAAGCGACCGCGGCGACTCGAACTGCCACAGGGCGCCCGAGATGTGGATGGGCCCGCCCTCGACGTCGAGCCTGTCGCTGAGGCCGGTGTAGTTGGTTGTGATCACGTGGTCGAAGAGCCCGGCGAGCTCGCCGTAGTACGTCTCGGAGCATTCCTCGTCGCCGAATAGGCGGGGCTCTGAGATCTCTCCGACTATATTGCTTAGGTCGCTGAGCACGTAGGAGTAGTATTCCGGCCCGGCGAGGGGCTTCGCCTTCGGACGTGCCCGCTCAATGAGCCTCTTGGAGACGGAGAACCATGCCGACCAGTAGTAGTTCACGAGCTTCCAGAAAGACACGTTCCTCCTGCCGGGCCTTAAGAGGCTCGAGAAGTGCGTCTCGATGGTCCCGAAATAGGCCTCCTTTAGCGGGGTGTCGCGGTCTTCGGAGAACCAGCCCTTCAGATGACCGCCTTCGAGGATCACGGAGAAGGCGCGCTTGTACCATTTGCGGTCAAGGCTCGCCTGTCTGATGCCGTCCAAAGTGGAATCGTTTTTGGGAAAGTCGTCTCCGAATACCGCCCTCAGCGTCTCTTCCTCGTTCTCCGTGAGGGCCCTGTCCTTGTCCTCCGGCACGAGCTCCGACACAAGCCGCTTGAACTCCGGGCTCGAGGGGCTGTAGAGAAAGGCGTCCTGGTACTTGTGGGGAAAGCCGCTTCCCGACTTTGACAGCTTGGGCTCGTAGTATTTCTCGAGTGCCTTGTAGAGGTCCTCGTTCTTCGTGAAGCAGGTGTCCCAGGTGAAGCCGTCGCCTATGGGGAGGCAGTACGGCTCGGCACACTCCGCGCCGGCACCGACGAGGAGGGTGAGCTTATTGTCGGTCGAAATTGGCACGACCCCTCCGTAAGGGTTGTTTGGCTTGACTGACAGCTAAACCGCCTCGATGGTTCGCTCCGAGGTGAATGCGTCTTTCCGGAGACTGATCCAGTCCGAATCCAGCTTGACGGAGAATGCGTCATAAAGAGCATCGCTGCCAAGAAATTTGGCGCGGATTCCATCTTGGACGGTAATGTCGCTAATGTGCTCAGATTCCCAATCCTCCCATTCGCCGGCACCCGAAATGCGGTTGTTGTTGACGGAATAACTGGCCTTGCGCTTTCGCGCCTTGAATACAATTTTCTCTGAGGCATCAAACGGACCAGAGTTCGCTTTAATGAGCAGGAAGGCCATTTGATCTTTGCCGCCTCGCTCCCATGTATCCACGTCCATCCATTCCAAAGGCCATTTGAACCCGTTGGCGAATAAAAAGCGGTCGGGGAAGTCATGGGTATCCGCGGCGTCGACGACAGCAAAACCGATGTCGAACGACCATGCGAATAGCTCGTCGTAGATAGCGACGGAGTCTTCGTAGGCAGCATCCTTGAGAACGGAAAGGTAAGTGAAGGTGGTTCTGTCATTTGCGCTTCTGTTTTGTAGCACGTAGGCGTACCTAGCCTCGTTTGCTTTGTCGTTCTTACCTGCGTCGACATATTTGTCCACCGCAGTGGCGTAGTCCCCGCTTGCGAGCGCAGCGTCGCCTTCGGCCTCTATCTGAAGGTTTTCAGCTTCCTTCTGCATGTTAAGGGCCTTGTTGTATCCGGCTGAGTCGTCGATTTCTAGGTAGAGGGTCTTGGCCTCCTCGAAGTCGCCGGCTGCTAGGGCCTTCTCGGCCTGCTGCCTTTTCCGGGCGGGCTCTATCACGTTGGTGAACAGGGCGACACCTCCGGCGGCCGCCGCGAGCCCCGCGCAGCCGATGAGCGCGCGCCTCGTGATGGTCTTGCGATGGGTCGCTTGGACCTCCTTGAGCCCCGAGAGCTTCTCATTGCACTGAGTGGCGAACTCGTTGGCCCCCTTGTAGTCTCCGAGCGACTCATATTTCTCTATTGCGGAGGTCAAAGAGGGGATGGAGCCTTGGTCCTGGAGCTCCTTCGCCTCTGCGAGTACCTCCTCCTCGTGCTCGTCGGCGTCGGCGAGCAGCGCGGCCTCGTCCTCGTTGTCCATGAGGAGCTCTTTGGGGTTGCCGCAGGTGCAG
>CAZEHG010000154.1:0-4387 GCA_964512475.1 uncultured Atopobium sp. | reverse complement strand
TCATGCTGCCGTTCCTCTCGCTCATCACCGAGGCCGAGATGGAGCGCAACCCCACGGTCAAGGCCGAGCAGGAGGCGTCCGGCCACGAGCTCACGGGCCTGCTCCTCACCTATCCCGTGCACCAGGCCTGCGACATCCTCTTCTGCAAGGGCAACATCGTGCCCGTCGGGCGCGACCAACTGCCGCACATCGAGGCCACGAACAAGATCGCGCGCAAGTTCAACAAGCGCTACGGCAAGGTCTTCCCCGAGGTTACGGGGCTGCTCACTTCGACGCCGCTGCTCCCGGGCCTCGACGGCCGCAAGATGAGCAAGTCCTACGGCAACGCCATCAGCCTTTCCATGACCGCTGAGGAGACGGCGAAGCTCATCAAGAAGGCCAAGACGGACTCCGAGCGCAACATCACCTTCGACCCGGAGAACCGCCCCGAGGTCGCGGCGCTTCTCACCACGGCCGGCATCTGCTCCGGGCGCGACCCGAAGGAGCTTGCCGACGAGATCGGTATGGGCGGGGGCGGTCAGCTGAAAAAGGTCGTCACCGAGGCCGTCAACGGCCGCTTCGAGCAGATTCGCGAGCGCCGCTCCGAGCTCTTGCAGGATATGGACTACATCAAGGACGTTATCCGCGACGGCAACGAGCGCGCCCGCGCGGTGGCGGTCGAGACGCTCAATGAGGTCCGCGAGGCCATGGGCATGGTGTACTAGACGGCATACCCTTCCCGAAAAGCGTCGGCGCTTTTGCGCCTTGCGATCAGGCAGGCCCTCCCGCTTTCGGAATGCGCGGGAGGGCCTGTTCGTTTCTTGGCGCTCAGGGCTTTGGGCTCCGGGACGGCTTTCCGGGACGGGTCTAGAGGTCGAGCTTCTCCGCGAGGTCGAAAATGGCCTTGCGGTACCCCTGGATTCCCATGCCGGTGACGGTCTCGAAGCAGGCTTGGCGGATATAGCTCACCTGGCGGAAGTCCTCGCGCTCCTCAACCTTTGAGATGTGCACCTCGACGATGGGCAGCCCGACGGCCTTCGCTGCGTCGAGAATGGCGATTGACGTATGGGTGTAGGCGCCGGGGTTGATAACGATGCCTCCGTAGGCGCCGTAGGCGTCCTGGATGGCGTCGACGAGGTCGCCCTCGTGGTTGGACTGGTAGCAGGTGCACTTTGCGAACCCGGCCTCGGCAGCGGTTTCCTTGCAGAGCTGGAGCAAATCGGCGTAGCCCTCGGTCCCGTAGATGCCGGGCTCACGGATACCGAGCATGTTGATGTTTGGGCCGTTGATGACGAGCAGCGCCGCTCCCTCGCCTTCTTCTTCCTTGGTTTCGCCCGTCTCGTCCAGAAGGGATATGAGGCTCTCTACGGAGGCGAGGTTGTCCTTCTCGGCAGGGGAAGGTTCTGCCGGGGCGCTCGGCTCGGGTACGGTCGGTCCCTGCTTCTCGTTGACGATCACGCTCAGGGGTGAGGACGCCGACTCGGCGTCGAAGGGGCCGTCGGACGACTCGATCCCCGTGATGCCTGCGATGGCGTCGTGGACGTCCTCCACCTTGCCCGGCCCGAAAACGACCTCGATTCCCTTGGTGCCCCGCTGGACGATTCCCAGGACCCCGCGGGTCGAGGCGAGCTGATCGGCGTCGACGAGCGTGGGGTCCTCGGTACGAATCCTCAGACGCGTCATGCAAATCTCGTTCGCCGTTACGTTTTCCTTGCCGCCCACGGCGGCGATGACTTCTTTCGCTATCTGGAGCGCTTTGCTCACGGTCGCTTTTTCCTCTCTGGAAGTTTAAGGCTTAATGTATGGTGCCCCGCTTCGCATGTTGGCGGGACGACGGTGTTTTCCAGAAAGGCAGTATAGGGGTGAGCTTGTTTCTTTCGTCTTTCAGGAAGGTTTGTGGCTGAGATATTGATTGTGAATGGCTGCAAATCGCCGCCCAACGGACATCCTGCGCGCCCGCCTCCGTTAAAACCCCAAGGTTTCAAGTATCTGCGCGGCGTCGCCCTCCGCGCTCCCGGAGCACGCAATCCGCACGTCGGACCAGCTGCGGTAGGCGTCCATGCGCTCGTCGGCCAGGCGCTTGATGCCCTTGGCGCGGCTCATGGGCCTCCCGCTCGACGACAGCTCGGAGAGCGGGCGGTCGATCATGACGACGGTGCCGTTCTGGCGCAGCAGGTCGAGGTTCTCGGGCCTGGTCACGACCCCGCCGCCGCAGGCGACGACCAGGCCGGAGCACGCGCAGCACTCGCCGGTGACCTCAGTCTCTATCCTGCGGAAGGCGTCCTCGCCGTCCGTCTCGATGATGCTCGCGGCGCTCCGACCGCATTTCTGCGCCACGGCCTCGTCGACGTCAACGAATGGGCGCCCGAGCCGATGGGCGAGCCGCCGGCCGGTGGTCGTCTTGCCGGCGCCGGGCATACCGATGAGCACGATGTTCTGCGTCTGCCGGTAGATGGTGGCCTCGATGCCCTCGATGAGGCGCTCGTCGAGCTTCTTTGCTTGGAAGAGCTCGGAGGCGAAGAAGGCCTGCGCGACCAGCATGGCGAGGCCCGACTCCGAGGGGATGCCGATGTGCTCGGCCGCCAGGCAGATCCCCGTGCGCCTCGGGTTGTAGACGACGTCGAGGACGGCGAGAAGGCCGGGCATGCGGGCGAGGTCCTCCTCGGCGATGGGCGTGGCCGGGCAGTCGGGGTACATGCCGACGGGCGTGGTGTTGACGATGAGCGCAGCGTCGGCATGGCGCTCGATGAGGTTGCCGTAGTTGTCTGCGCCCGATCGAGAGACGACCACGACTTCGGCGCCCGTCTCGGCAAGGGACGCCTGGATGGCCTGTGAGGCTCCGCCCGAGCCAAGGACCAGGGCCTTCTTGCCCCCGAGCGACTTCGCGGTATCGCTGCCGATCTCGCGTTCGCAGAAACGGCCGAGCATCCAGGAAAAGCCGAGCACGTCGGTGTTCTCGGCGAAGACGCGGCCGTCCGCGCGTCGCACGAGCGTGTTCGCGGCGCCCAGGGCCTCCACGCGCGGTGAGCGCTCGTCGGCGAGGCGAGCCGCCTCGATCTTGTAGGGTATGGTCACGTTCAGGCCCTGCCAGCCGCCCGCCTCGATGAAGGGGGCCACCTGGTCGGGCTCGAGCTCTATGTGGCGGTACGGCGCGCTGCCCAGCTGCTCGTGGATGGGCCTTGACCAGCTGTGGCCGAGCTTGCGGCCCAGCAGGCCGAAGGGGGTCTCCGGCTGCTCCATCAGATCACCTCGCTGTAGGAACCGAGGTAGCGGAAGTCCTGGCAAAGGCCCTCGATGGTGGACATGAGGGCACGGAACTCCTCGGAGGCCGTCGGGCAGTCGATGTCGAAGTAGAAGCCGAACTCGAAGTCGCGCTCCGGTATGGGGCGGCTCTCGAGCTTGATCACGTTGATGTCGAGCGCGTAGAACTTGGCGAGGAGCTTGTAAAGGGAGCCCGGTTGGTGCGGGGTCACGAGCGTCATGGAGGAACGCTCGGCGCCGGGGTAGATCTCGAGCCGCTTGCTGATGCAGGCGAAGCGCGTGTAGTTGTTGTCGCGGTCTTGCACGGCGCTGCCGAGGACCGTGAGGCCGTAGAGATCGGCGCAGTTGCGCGAGGAGAGCGCGGCCACGTCGTCGCGGCCCGAGTCGGCAACCATCTGCGCCGCCACTGCCGTGTTCTCGCAGACGTGCACTTGGGCGCCGCCAAGCCCCTCGAGGAACTCGGTGCACTGGCGGATGGCCTGCTCATGGCTGTAGATATCGCGGATTTCCTCGATGCGCGCGCCCTTCTTCGCAAGCAGGCAGTGGTCGACCTTGACGCGGGTCGAGCGCACGATGAAGAACTCGTGGGCGCCCATGAGGTCGAAGACCTTGTTCACGGAGCCGGCGGTGGAGTTCTCGATGGGCAGCACGCCGTAGTCGACCTCGCCCGACTCGACGGCCTCGAAGACGTCCTTGAAGGAATTCATGTAGCGGATGTCCGGGCGGCGGAAGAACTTCTCGGCCGCGAGCTGGGAATACGCGCCCTCGACGCCCTGGCAGGCGACGCGCCCGCTCTTGGGGAACACCTCGGGGGTGTCTCGGCGGGCGGCGGCTATCTGCTGGTAGAGGTCGCTGGCAACGGCGTCGCCGAGGAGCTTGTGCTGGCGGGAGCGCGACGCCTCCATCAGGAGCTCCATCATGACCTGACCGTAGGTGGCGAGGTCCTCCGGCACGCGCCCCGCGGCGTCAGTGATTTTCTGCCGCTCGCGGACGGGGTCGAAGACGCGCAGGTTGTTCGCGCGCTTGTACTCGGCCACGCCGGCGGCCACCTCGGCGCGCTCGCCGAAGAGACGGAAGATCTCGGTGTCGATTCGGTCGATGTCCTTGCGCAGGTCGGAAAGTTCTCTCATATATCAAACCTCCAATG
>CAZEHG010000153.1:0-4466 GCA_964512475.1 uncultured Atopobium sp. | reverse complement strand
CCATGCGCGGGGAGTCGATGTGGGCGCCCAGGATGTTCACGCCCGCCTCGAGGTCATCGGTGCCCAGGTTCACGAGCATGAGGGACTTCGCGCGGTTGCCGGCGTAGACCTTGTCGCCAGCCTTGAGCATGCGGCCCTCGGCGATGACGTCGTTCAGGTCGACGTAGCCGGCCTCCTTCGCCATGCTAATGGCGGAGGCGCAGCACTCGCGCTCGGTCTTGTTGTCGGAGATAAAGGCCTTGTAGCCTTCGCAGAGAGAGTGCAGCTCGTCGAGCTGGTCGGGGGAGTAGGACTTCCACGCGTTCGGGCGCTCCATGGGGTTCCTTTCGACGCTTGCTGTGTGTTCAGACGGTTGCGGCATGTTCAACCCTTTGATTTTAGCCCGGAGAGGGCTCGTTGGGATGTGCCGGGCGTGGCCTAACGCGCGTTGGGGCCGCTGCTGGAGCCTGAGGAGCTGTCGGAGCCGCTTGACGACGAGCTTGTGGCGCCGCCGGTGCCGCCGGAATCGCCGGAGGCGGAGTCAGAGGACCCGCCTGAGCTCGCGCCGCTGCCCGAGGCACCGGTGCCCGGGGAGCCGGACGAGGAGCTTCCCGAGCCGGAAACCGTATCAGTCTCGCTGTCGGCGCCGGACCCCGAGTCGCCCGAGCTGGAAGTGCCGTCTGTGCCTGTCGCGGAGGAGTCCGATTTCGTGTCCGCGTCGGGTTGCGCGGTTCCCGCGCCGGAGCCGGTTGCGGAGTCGCTCACCGCGCCGGATTTCGAGCCGCTGCCAGAGCCGTCGCTCGGCAAGGCGCTCGACGCGTCGCCCGAACCGTTGCCAGCATCGGCGGAGCCCCCTGCGCCTGCGCTCTGGGCATGTTGCTCTCCTTGCAGCGTGGTCGGACCGATGCCCGAGCCTCGCGTGACGAAGCTGACCACCAGGGCGAAGACGAGCACCGTCATGAGGGCGACGACCGCGGCGATGATCGTGGCTCGCCGGCGGACGATCTTGCTCCTGCGGGCGCGGGCGGCCTCGATGACCTCGGGCGGCGCGATCGGCGTGCCGGACTCGGCGAGCTCCTCGACCGAGGCGCTGCCGCTCACTGAGCGGCGACGAATCGGCTGGGTGACGCCGGCTCCGGCCCTGCGGAAGCCGCCGACCGCGCCAGCGCCCGCGCCGCTACCCGCACCCGCCGCACCCGCGTCGCAGGCCGAGGTCCCGCGCCCGCCCGCCGCGGCACTCTCGACCGGGCCAACCTGGCGCAGCTTCTCGGCCGAGGCGGATAGTATGGACTTGTAGACCTGCGAGGCCGCCGCCGAGGCGAAGCCGCCGATGAGGGTGCCGATGATGGATCCTGCCAGGCCGATCTGCGACGAGAGCGCGAAGGAGGTCGCGGCGGCGAGTCCGGAGGCTATGACCGTGGCGAACGAGAAGTCCTCGAAGAGGCCCTTCTTCTCGCCTCGGGACCCTTCAGGTGCCGCTTGATTCGTCACGTAAAACACTCCAAACCGCTTACCGCACATAACAATTCGCCTACCGAAATTTTGAGTACCCGAGTATAGAGTCGTTCACGCGACGTACACGATTTCTCACGAATACTGGATATAAGCGACCATTCGCGGAGGTTTTCGGCCCGTTAACGGAGTATTATGAGTGATGTTCCGTTTTCTGCTTGTTCCTCATACACAGGAGGTCAAAACATGCTCGTTAACGCAACCGCTATGCTTCAGGCCGCTGAGAAGGGCCACTACGGTATTGGTGCTTTCAACACCAACAACCTTGAGTGGGCCACTTCAATCCTTGATGCCGGCGAGGAGCTTCAGTCCCCGCTGATCATCCAGTGCACCGGCGGCGCCGCTAAGTGGCAGACCAGCTATAAGATCGTTGCCGACATGATCAAGCAGCTCCTCGAGGACAAGAACATCACCGTCCCCGTCGCCCTGCACCTCGATCACGGCTCCTATGAGGACGCCCTCAAGTGCATCGAGGCCGGCTTCACCTCCGTCATGTACGACGGTTCTCACGAGGCCGACTTCGAGACCAATCTCAAGCGCACCGCCGAGATCGTGAAGATCGCCCACGCCAAGGGCATTTCCGTCGAGGCCGAGGTCGGCGGCATCGGTGGCACCGAGGACGGCGTCACCGCCAAGGGCGAGCTCGCCGATCCCGCGCAGTGCAAGGCCATCGCCGACCTGGGTGTCGACTTCCTGGCCTGCGGCATCGGCAACATCCACGGCATCTATCCCGCCAACTGGGAGGGCCTCTCCTTTGATCGCCTTGCCGAGATCAAGGAGACCGTGGGCGACCTGCCGCTCGTGCTTCACGGTGGCACCGGCATCCCGCAGGACCAGATCAAGAAGGCCATCTCCATGGGCATCTGCAAGCTGAACATCAACACCGACCTTCAGCTCGTCTTCGCCGAGGCCACGCGCAAGTACATCGAGTCCGGCGCCGACCAGCAGGGCAAGGGTTACGACCCCCGCAAGCTCCTCAAGCCCGGCCGCGAGGCCATCGTCGCCCGCACCAAGGAGCTCATCTGCGAGTTCGGCTCCGAGGGCAAGGGCTGGGCGTAAGCCTCAGCTTGCCGCATAGGCGCGATTCCGGAGCCCGGTCCCGCATTTGCGGGGCCGGGCGTTTTTTTCCGCAGGCATCGGCCGAGCGGAACAATCACATGAATAGCCTGCATTTTGAGTCAAAAGGGACGCCAATTCTGACTCAAAACGCAGGCTCTTTTGTACTGGAGGTCAGAAGAAAGGGCACCGCCCATCTTCGGACGGCGCCCTTCGCGGCTCTTCGTATGTCGCGCAAACCCTACTTGGTGACCTTGACCACCGCGGAGCCGGCGCCGACGGTGGAGTCGGCATCGACGGTCATCGCGACATCGGCGTAGTCGGTGGTGTTGGTGACGATAAGGACGACGCAGTCGGGGTGGCCGGCGTCGGCAATCTTCTTGCGGTCGATCTTGATGCAGGGCTGCCCGGCCTTGACCTCGTCGCCCTGGGCGATAAGGCTCGTGAAGCCCTCGCCGTTCATGTCGACGGTGTCGACGCCCACGTGGCAGAGAATCTCCATGCCATCTGCGGTGTTGATGCCCACGGCGTGCGGCATGAGGACGCTCACGGTGCCGGAGCAGGGGGAGTAGACGACCTCACCGTCGGGGTAGACGGCGCAGCCCTTGCCCATCATCTCGCCGCCGAACACGGGGTCGGGGACATCGGTCATCTGGATGACCTTGCCGGAGACGGGGGCGCAGAGGGTGAACGGCTCGTCGACGGCGTCGATGGAGGCTGGCTTGGCGGGTGCCTCGGCCTTCTTCTTGAACATGTCAAAGAGTCCCATGAGCTTCTCCTTCGTTCGGGATCTACCTTGTGCCAAGAGACGCGATCACGCCCCCAAGCTGCTGGTTGTTACCATACCGCTTATTCTACGACAGGTCCCCTCCATCGACGGCGATAACATTACGGTGCCAGTAGAAAGAAACCTTCCGGCTGCGCGGGAGGGCGCCGCCCCCGTCGCCCTTATCCACGTTGATGACCCTATAGCGCTTCTCACCTCGCCGGCGGAGTCGGCAAGAAGCGCCTCAGGCTGGCTTTAGGCCTGCTCGGGGGCCTTGTAGGTCGCGAACTCGATCACGAAGGCAACGACCGCGGCGACCAGGGAGGCGACGATGGCCCATATCATGTAGGTGATGCCGTTGCCGCCGGCGCTGGGGTCGATGTAGGACAGCCAGTTGAAGACGCCGAGGCCGCCGGAGGCGTAGATGACGGCGCCGGTGAGGCCGCAGATCACGCCTCCGCAGCAGGAGCCGATGCAGGCCACGACGAAGGCCTTCTTGTCGGGCAGGGCGACGCCGTAGATGGCGGGCTCGGTCACGCCGAAGAAGAAGGAGGAGATGATGGCGGGCAGGGCGATGCCGCGGAACTTCTCGTCCTTGTTCTTGAGGTACATGGCGAAGAGGACGGCGCCCAGGGCGAAGGAGTGGCCGATCTGGGAAGCCAGGACGAAGTCATAGCCCTGCAGGCCGAGGTTGTTGAGGGCGATGGGGACGAGCGACCAGTGGAAGCCGAAGATGACAAGCGGCATCCAGAAGGCGGATACGATGATGCAGCCGAACAGGGAACCGACTCCGGGCAGGCTGAAGATCAGGTTGAAGAAGGCGGCGAGCAGGTTGCAGATGGCGGTGGCGATCGGGCCGATGATGAGGTAGCCGAGGACGACGGTCACGGTCACGGTGATCAGGGGCACGAAGAACATCTTCATGGAAGCGGGCATCCAGGTCTTGACCCAATGCTCGACCTTGGCGCCGAACCAGGTCATCAGAAGGATGGGGATGACGGAGCTGGTGTAGCCGGAGGCGGGCATGATGATGGGGATACCGAAGAAGTCGGCGTACCAGGAGAAGGTGCCGAGAACCGGGATGTCGACGGAGCCGAGGACCTCGCCGGAGGTCAGGGCGACCATGGTCGGGTAGACGAGCGCGAAGGCGATG
>CAZEHG010000152.1:0-4507 GCA_964512475.1 uncultured Atopobium sp. | reverse complement strand
CGCTTCCCTGACACGGAAGAGGTCACAAGTTCAAATCTTGTAACGCCCACCATACATTCGCAGGTCATCGCTTCCGCGGTGGCCTGTTTTCGTATGTAGGGTCTGTATCGGCGGAAGGGCCAAGAGGGCTTCTCGATATCTCCGGGGCATGGAATCTGTGGCAAGAAGGCCCCCGGCTTCGGGAATCCCCACCCCCGGCTTTAAGCCTTGCGGAGACGTCCCCGGGATTCCTTGGCTCGAACTTCTCCCCGGCGCGCGGCCACTGGTACAATCGGGTTCCACGCAACAAACGACCGAGGATTACGGCGTTTCTCGCTATCTCGGGGAGCGCCGGCCCTTTGCCCGCACACACTTCAAACGCAGCAGGTGGCAACGCATATGTACACCGTATTCCTCGCCGGGGGCATAGCCTCGGGCAAATCATCCGTCGCACGCGCGCTCGAGCGCCGAGGTGCTTGGCGCATCGACCTGGACGAGCTCTCGCGCGCCGTTCTCACGCCCGGTTCCAAGTGCGTCGACGAGGTCGCTGCCGCGTTCGGCGCCGACCTCGTGGACGCCCGCACCGGGCTGCTCGACCGCCGCGCGCTGGCAGAGCGTGCCTTCGCGGACCCTGAGTCCGCCGCTCGCCTGGAGGCCATCGAGTTGCCCTATATCCGCCAGATGCTCGTCCGCGCGCTCGAGGGCGGCCCGTGCGGCCAGGCCGAGCCCGATCTCTGCGTGGTCGAGGTGCCGCTGCTCGACCGCTTGGAGGCGATGCTCGGCCTCGCCGACGAGGTCTTGGTCGTCGATTGCCCGCTCGAGCTGCGACGCGTTCGCGCCATCGGCCGCGGCATGGACGCGGCGGACTTCGACGCGCGCGCGGCCAACCAGCCGAGCGACGCCTACCTGCGCGCGCACGCGACGACGCTGCTGGACAATACCGGGGGTCCGTCCGACCTCGCTGACCACGTGGACGCCTGGTGGGACGCCCGCGCCGCCGCCGGCTGGAGGGAGGCCGAGAATGGCCAGTAGGAAACCGACGCGCTTCTTCCGCTGGTTCCGCACGTTGCCGCTGCTCGTTCTGACCGTCGCTTTCGTCGCGTCCGCGACGCTCACGGCCGCCCCGACGACCCTCGTGGCCCAGGTTTTCTACCCGGTCAAGTACGCCTCCGCCATCAACGAGTCGGCGGCCCGCCACGGCGTGGATCCGCTGCTCGCGGCCGCCGTCGCCAAGTGCGAGTCGAATTGGGAAGAGACCGCGCAGTCGGGCGCGGGCGCCGTGGGCCTCATGCAGGTCATGCCCACGACAGCGACCGAGCTCGCCGAGCAGGGCGTGGTCGACGGCGCCGCCTATGACCCCGACAACCTGCTCGACCCGGTCGTGAACATCGAGTACGGCTGCGCCTACCTCGGCGTTCTCGAGAGCGAGCTCGATGGGGAGGACGAGGTCATCTGCGCCTACAACGCCGGTTTGGCGGCGGTTCAGAAGTGGCTCGACGCCGGCGGGTCGATCTCCGAGACCGTGAGCTTCGCCGAGACGAAGTATTATCTCGAGCGCGTAAAGGTGGCTTACGCGGCGTACCAGAAGTGCTACCCGGACGGCCTCTCGTAGGGCTGCCGCGGGGCAAGAAGGGCGGCCTCTCGTGGGGCGGCCGCGGGGCAAGAAGGGCTGCCGCGAGGCAAGAGGGGCGCGCGGCGAGAAACCCGCCTCCGCCCGCCCTTCTCGCCGTCCCTAACGCCTAGGCCTAGGGACGCGTGGGAAGAAGGGAGCCGTACACGTCCTGCAGCACGTCGTCCCCCTCGACTTCGAGCAGGACGCCGGTGAGCGTCCTTGCCGCGGAGAGAAGCCCCGCGTCGGCGCAGGCGATGGCCGCCTCCCGCGCCATGGTGCGCAGGCCCTCCACGTCGCCGTAGGGTATCCGCGCCGCCTCGAGCTCGTCGCGCACCTCTTCCTCGTTCAGGGCGCGGACTCCCTGGCTGGTGGCGATCACGTTCCCCATCTCCCTGAGGGCGCGCTCGCTCACCTCGGTGTTCAGGTCGGCGGCACGCTGATAGCACGCGACGCTCGTCTTCGCGCGGCCGAGCTTCCACTCCATAAAGGCGAGGCGGTAGAGGCACACGGCCATGTCGGAGAGGCAGCTCGCGTAGCCGATGGCGTCCACGAGCAGGTTGCGGGCCTCGTAGATGCGCGAGAGCTCCTCGAGCACGCGCACGCGCGTGAGGGCTGCGCCTGGCGTGACGGGCGCCACGCGGACGAGCTCGTCGGCGTGGGGGAGCGCCTCCTCCGCCCGTCCGAGCGCGACCAGGATCGATGCGGCTTGGGTATGCGCCGCGTAGTACTCATCGGGAACGAGCCGCAGCTCGCGGCCATCGTCGCGCACCAGGTGGTTGTAGCGGACGCGTTCCGCCGTCGAGTTGAAGTAGCGGAAGACGCTCTGCGTGTCGTCCTCGTAGCGCGCGGTCTGCGCCGCGGGCTCGAGGGCCGCCTCGAGCCGCGCAACCGCCGCCTCGAGCTCCTCGGCCGTGTGGGCGGGTTGCCGGTTGAGCTGACGCGCCGTCGAGCGCACGACGTCCGTGAGCTCGCCGCCGTCGACGAAGAGGAGCGCCATGGCCTTGCGGTCGAAGACGTCGAGCTCGCCCTCCACGAGCGCGCGGCTCACGCGGGCGCATGCCTCGGCGACAGTCGCGTCGGTCGCCTTCTTCCTGCGGGCCTCGAACGCGGCGACGGCGCGGCGCGTGGAGTACCCGATCCAGCCGCTGGCCTCGTTCCAGGCGCTGATGCGGACGGTCTTCTCGTTGATGCCCAGGTCGCTGATGGACGCGGCCCTGCAGCTGTCCGCGACCGCGCAGGGCGCGGGCAGGCGGTTCTCCTCGACGTCTCCCCAGCGGGATAGAGGGGCGATGGCGTCGTCCCATCGCTCCATGAAGGGCTCGACAGGCGCGAGGCGGCCGTCGGCGCTGGTGAACCAGCGGATGCCGAGGCCGCGGGGGAGCTCGCCGGCTGAGAGGGTCGCCGTATCCTCCCAGAGGCGCTCAAGGCCGCTCGGCGTGAGGTCGAGGCTCATCACGGGCGTATGCGTGCCGTGCTCGTGGCCGTTGACCACGACGCGGGCCATGCGCGCGGACGCCTTGAACGCGCCCTCGCCCATGAGCAGGCAGCTGCGCAGGGCGAACGTCCGCGCGACGGCGGCGCGCTCGGCAGCGTCCCGGGAGAAGAGGGCGAAGGCGCCCGGCCTCGGGACCTCGAGGTCGATCACGGCGATACCGTCGCCGACATTGACCTGGAACATGATGTCCATGTGGACATCGCTGCGGATCCGCTTCGCGAAGCCGGCGATGCAGAGCCGGGCGCGCCACTCGCCGTCCTTCTCGGCACCGGAAAGATACGCGCTCGGGGCATCGTCGGCGGGGGAGGGGGCAAGAGGGGCGCCCGCGAGCTCCAAGGCCGCGGCGACGCGCCGGTCCATGGGCAGCTCAGGGCCGCAATCAGGGTGGAAGCGCAGGTGGTCGACGGCGTTGAGGGCGAGCTCAACGGCCTCCATGCGGTCGTAGGCGTCGTCGGCGACCTCGGAGGCGCACCACATGGCCCAACGGGAGCTGTGCTCGTTCCTTACCGCCTCGAACTTGGGCGCGTCGCCCAGCTGCTCGAGGCCGAGCCGCTCGAAGACGGCGCGTATCTCGGCGGGGGACTCGCCGCTGCGGAGAAGGTCCGCGAGGCTCGAAGCGACGTCGCTGCTGCGCAGCAGGAGAGACTCGATCTCGAGCCAGCGCTTCTGGTCGGGGTCGGGTGAGGGGGTCGGTCGGCGGGTGGCGGGCGCAGAGGGCCCAGGCGTGTCCGCGGGCTTGGCCCCATGGGACGACGCGTCCTCGGCGGCATCCGAGAGCCCATCGGCGCCCGGCTCGGCGCCGGCCTCAAGCGCGCCCGCGGGCTCCTGCCCGGCGTGGGCCGCCGCCTCGGCGCCCTCGACCTGCGTATCGTCCGCCCCGAGCGTGCGCGCGGCGCGCAGCTCGCGGACAGAGGCGGCGAGGATGGCCGCCCCGCCCGCGCAGAGCGCCCCGGAAAGAAGCGCCTCCGGCCGCGCGGCAGCGGCGGCTACGCCCGCGGCGCACAGGCCGCAGCCGACGGCGAACGCCGCGCGGGCGCTTCTTTGCCGCCTGCCTTGCCGTTTGTCCTGCGTATCTGCCAAGCCGTCTCCCCGTGGTCTGTCTTTACCCCGATTCTAACCAACGCGCGTCGCCATCGGGCGCAGAGGGACGCAAAGAGCCGATTCACACGGTGCCTCTCTCTGGAAAATGGTACACTTGTACGACTTTACGGCAAGGGGAGGGGCATATGGCTGAGGAGCGGTTCGGCGGCGAGCTCAAGCGGTTCGGCCGGGAGGGCGCGGGCGAGCCCCTGCGCGTCGTGTCTGCCTTCGAGCCGGCGGGCGACCAGCCCCAGGCCATCCGTAAGCTTGCGCAGGGCGTCGAGGAGGGCTTGCGCTACCAGACCCTCATGGGCGTCACGGGCTCCGGCAAGACCTTCACC
>CAZEHG010000151.1:0-4536 GCA_964512475.1 uncultured Atopobium sp. | reverse complement strand
ACAAGGAGCAGCTCAAGAACATGCGCGAGCAGGTCGACGTCCTCACGCTCTCGGCGACGCCGATCCCGCGCACGATGCAGATGGCCATGAGCGGCGTGCGCGACATGAGCCTGATCATGACGCCGCCGCCGGGCCGCCTGCCCGTCAAGGTGACGGTGGGGGAGTACGACCCCGACGTGGTCAGCGCCGCGATCCGCGAGGAGCTCGCGCGCAAGGGCCAGGTCTACTACGTGAGCAACCGCGTGCACACCATCGACGACGCCGTGGCCCGCGTGATGGAGGCCGCGCCCGAGGCCCGCGTCGGTGTCGCGCACGGCAAGATGAGCGCCAAGCAGGTCGAGGACGTGATGCTGCAGTTCAACGAGCATGAGATCGATGTGCTCGTGGCCACCACGATCATCGAGTCGGGCATCGACAACTCGCACACGAACACGCTCATCATCGAGGACTCGCAGCGCCTGGGCCTGGCGCAGCTCTACCAGCTCAAGGGCCGTGTGGGCCGCAGCCGCCTGCAGGCCTACGCGTACTTCATGTTCCCCGGCGAGACGCCCTTGACGCCCGAGGCCACCGACCGCCTGACGGCCATCAACGAGTACCAGGACCTGGGCAGCGGCATGAAGATCGCCATGCGCGACCTGGAGATCCGCGGCGCCGGTTCCCTCATGGGCGCCGAGCAGCACGGAAACCTATCCAGCGTGGGCTTCGACCTCTTTACCCAGATGCTCGGCGAGGCCGTGGCGGAGGCGCGCGGCGAGACGCGCGACGTCGAGCTCGCCGAGGTCAACATCAACCTGCCGGCGGACTTCTTCCTGGCCGAGGAGTACCTGCCCGAGGTCGACCGGCGCGTGCTCGTGTACCGCAAGCTGGCGGCCGCTGTGGACCTCGCCGAGATCGACGAGCTGCAGGCCGAGACCGAGGAGCGCTTCGGCGCGCTGCCGCTTGCGGGCAAGAACCTCTTCGACCGGGCGCGCATCCGCATCCGCGCGCAACGCCTGGGCTGCGACTCGGTGAGCCTGGCCAACGGCCGCGTGATTTTCCAGGGCGTCGAGGTGCCTCGCGCGACGGCGCTCAAGCTCAAGGGCGAGGGCGCGCTCAACTACCCCAAGTCAAAGAAGCTCGCCTACCCGTTCCGCCGCAAGGACTCCGAGCTCATGCCCGTTGCGCTGGGCGTGCTCGCGGCCCTCGGCGGCGACGACGAGGTAGAGGAGTAGGGCTGGCGAGAAGGGCGCTGGGCTGCGGGCGCAGGGGCGCGGTGCCGGTCGGGTGCCTTCCGGCGGGCGCGGGGGGCGCGATGCCGAAGACGCCGCTCATAAGCAGATATGATTGCAGGGCAGTCGGCCGCATAACGAGCAGCTGACGGCGGCGAGAGGAGCTCGGATGAGATTCGTGGCGGGGAAGTTCGGTCAACCGGAGTGCGTGGTCGACGGCGCGGCGTCGCCCGGCGGCGCGGCCGGTGAGAAGGGCGCTTCTTGTCGTCTGTCGGATTTGGTAGACGCGCAGAACGCGACGCGCGACGGCGCCCCTGCCGGCCACCCGGAGCTCGACCGGCTGGTCCGAACCATCTGGCGCCTGCGCCAACCCGACGGCTGCCCGTGGGACCGCGAACAGACGCACGCGAGCATCACGAAGAACATGGTCGAGGAGGCCTACGAGGCCGTTGACGCCATCGACGCCCGCGAGACGGGGCATCTGTGCGAGGAGCTCGGCGACGTGCTTGAGCAGGTTGTCCTTCACGCGCAGATTGCCGCCGACGCCGGCGAGTTCGACATCGACGACGTGGCCCGCGGCCTGAACGAGAAGCTCGTCCGCAGGCATCCGCACGTGTTTGGCGACCTTGCGCGCGACGTCGAGGGCGCGGCGCCAGCGGGCTACGACGCCGCGTGCCTCGCGGCTGCCGACGGCGCGGCGCAGGCGGATGCGGCAGCTGTCGGCGCGGCGCAGGCGGATGCGGCAGCTGTCGGCTTGGCGGTCCCCGGCGTTCCCGCCCCTGCCGGCGCGGCGGCCGACCCCGGCGCCCCCGCCCCCGCCGACGGCGCGGCGGTCCTTGACATCTGGGACGACGTCAAGCGCCTCGAGCGCGAGGCCCGCGGCGAGCTCTCCGGCGCGGAGGCGGGGCTTCTCGACAGCCTGCCCGCCAGCCTGCCCGCCCTCATGCAGGCCCAGAAGATCTCCAAGCGCGCGGCCAAGGCCGGATTCGAGTGGGAGACCACGGCCGACGTCTGGGCCAAGGTCGCCGAGGAGCGCGCGGAGTTCGAGGCCGAGGAGCCCGGCTCCGACGCGGCGGCCCTCGAGTTCGGTGACCTTCTCTTTGCGCTGGTAAACGTGGCGCGGCACGAGGGAATCGACGCTGAAGAGGCCCTCGCCGCGTCCAACCGCAAGTTCCGTCGCCGCTGGGCGCGCATGGAGTCGCTCGCTCGCGAGGAGGGGACGGCGGTCGAGGACTTGGGCACCGACGCGCTGAACATTCTTTGGGACCGTGCGAAGGCTGAGGAGAAGCCCGCCCGCTAGCCGCGGCCCCGCGCCGCTCTGCTATAACTGAATCCACGCCGCCGACCTACGGCCGGCCGAACACACCTTAATCGAAGCGACGGCAATGCAGGTAGGCATGGCAAACATCACCGACACAAGGACGACCTCGCGCCCGGTTCGCTTGAGCGGGGCCGATGCCCGCGCGGCTGCCGACGCGGCCCGCACCGCGCGTGCCGCGGGTGGGGCCGCCGGCAATGCGCGTCTTGCCGGCGAAAACGCTTCTTTCGCCGGCGTCTACGGAGCGCCTGCCGCTGCCGCCGCCACCACCGCCGATGACCGTGCTGCTCGCCGCGCCACGACGCGCCGGGAGAGAAGGGCCGCCCGCGTCCGCGACGCGCGCGTGGCCCCCGACCGCGCCGCCGACGGCCGCGAGGCCGCGCCGCGCCGTGAGGCCGGCTCGCAGCGCACGGTCCACGTCGCCGCCGGGCTCTCGCGCATCGGCGACTTCGTCATCCATTTTCGCCGCGCGCTGCTGGTCGTGGCCGTGTTCGTCGCCCTTATCCTCACGTTCTACGGCCCGTGCAAGACCTACTACAAGGCTTGGCGCGCAGGCCTCGACCTGCAGGACCAGTTGTCGGACCTGAACTCGAGCAACGACCAGTACAAGTCGGACATCCAGAGCCTCCAGACCCGCGAAGGCATCGAGGACGAGGCGCGCCGCCGCGGCTACGTGAGCGAGGGCGAGACCAAGGTCGTGGTCGACGGTCTCTCGGACGATGCTGACGCCTCTTCGGTGGACACCGAGTCCGAGCTGCCCTGGTATATCCAGCTTGGCGATAAGGTTTTTCACTATATAGGGAACTAACGCAGCTGCCGCCGTGCCCATGGGGCGCCGTGCAGGCTGCCGGCAAGAAGAAATGAGGCCACATGAGGCGCGTTGCGTGCATCGATATCGGGACCGTGACGGCGCGGCTGGCCGTGGCCGACGTCGAGGGCGGGCGCGTCCAGCGCCTGGCGAAGTCGTCCACCATCTGCAACCTGGGCCAGGACGTCGACCGCACGCGCATGCTCGCGACCGACGCCATGAAGCGCGTCTTCCTGTGTTGTCACGAGTATGTGGCCAGCGCCGCGGCCGCCGGCGCCGAGGGCATCTGCTGCACATTGACGAGCGCCGCCCGCGACGCCGGCAACGCGGCTGAGCTCGAGGAGGCGCTGCGCTCGCTCGGGCTCGAGCCCGAGGTCATCCCGGGCGAGGTCGAGGGCGCGCTCACCTTCCTTGGTGTCGCGCAGGACTTCGACGGCAAGAGGATCCTTGTGGCAGACAACGGCGGCGGCTCAACCGAGCTTGCATGCGGTGTCCTGGCTGACGGTGTGCTTGACCTGCGGTTCGTTGAATCCACGAACGTCGGGTGCCGCCGCATCACCGATAAGTTCCTGAGCGCGGGCGAGCTGCCCGCCGCGGCGGACCTTGAGGCCGCGCACGAGTTCGCGGCGGGGCTCTTCTTGCCGGCGGTGGAGCGCGGCGGGCTTCGCGCGGCTTGCGCGACTGCGGATGCCGGTGCCGATTCGGCGGGGTCGGCCCCGGCGAGTCTCACGGCCGAGGCCCCCGAGGCGCTCGTCGTCTGCGGCGGCACCGTGACCACGCTCGTGGCCCTCGACCTTGCGCTCGCGCCGTACGACTCCGGACGCGTCCACCTTGCGCGCCTTTCTCGCCAAAAGGTTGCCGAGCTTGAGAAGAAGCTCGCGGGACTCACTGTCGAGCAGCGTGCGGAGCTTCCCGGCATCCAGCCCAAGCGCGCGCCCGTGATTCTCGGCGGCGTCGTGGCCATCGGCGAGCTCATGGACCGGACCGGCTTCGACGAGCTCATCGTGAGCGAGTCGGACCTGCTCTTTGGCCTCTCGCTCGCGGCGGAGACCGCTCTGCCGGGCACGGACGGCGAGAAGTCTCCGGTGGGGTGGAAGCCGACGATGCGCCCGGTCGGCAAAGTCGGCTAAACTAGGGGAGCCGTATCCCGGGGGCGTGGCGGAATTGGCATACGCAGCGGCCTTAAAAGCCGCGGCCGAAAG
>CAZEHG010000150.1:0-4593 GCA_964512475.1 uncultured Atopobium sp. | reverse complement strand
CAAGGGTTATTTTGATGGTCCGAAGCCTACTAAGCTTCTCCAGCGCCTAATGACGCTGGCGAACCTCTCTGATGACGATATTGTTCTGGATTTCTTCTCCGGCTCCGCTTCGACAGCACACGCATTGTTTGTCCAACAAATTGACAAGGACGCCGCTTATAAGTTCGTCCTGGTTCAACTCCCCGAGATTAACGACCCCAGCCGCGATGCCGCCAAGAGTGGCTATAAGACTCTTTGCGATATTGGCGAGGACCGTATCCGTCGCGCTGGTGACAGGATTAAAGCCGAGATCGAGGAAGCCAATCGCCAGCCCAAGCTCGGCGAGGAGCCCAAGAAGCTTCCCGACATCGGCTTCCGAGTCTTCTCGCTGGACACCTCGGGCATCGACAAGCCCGAGCCCGGCAGGCTCGCTCTCGACATCGTCAAGGCCGACCGCTCCGACATGGACCTCGTCTTTGAGATGATGCTCAAGTGGGGCCTGGAGCTCACGCTGCCCGTGGAGCAGGAGGACGCCGCCGGCTACCCGGTCTGGTCCGTCGCCTGCGGCGAGCTCGTGTGCTGCCTGGCGGACGGCCTCACCATGGAGGCGCTCGACGCCGTGGCCGCCATGGAGCCGCGCCGCGTGCTCATGCGCGACTCGGTGCTCACCGACACGCTCAAGCTCAACGCCATCCAGGCGTTCAAGCGCGTGGAGGAGCGCACCGGCCGCGAGGTAGAGCTGAGGACGGTGTAGCGATGGCGCTGGAACTCAAGTACTCGGCCGACCAGCAGCACCAGGTCGAGGCCGTGGAGAGCGTCTGCCGCCTCTTCCAGGGCCAGCAGTTCATGGACTCGAAGTTCACGGCCTTCGCGGACGAGGTGGGCTTCGGCGCCGCCTCGCAGACGGTCACCACCGTCGGCCACGCCAACGGCGTGCGCCTCTCGGCCAACCAGCTGCAGGAGAACCTGCGCGCCGTGCAGGAGGACGCGAGCCTGCCCGCCACGTCGGTGGCCACCGACGGCCGTCTGCGCGACTTCTCGGTGGAGATGGAGACGGGCACGGGCAAGACCTACGTCTACATCCGCACCATCTACGAGCTGAACGAGAGGTACGGCCTCACCAAGTTCATCATCGTGGTGCCGAGCGTGGCCATCCGCGAGGGCGTGCGCAAGAGCTTCATGAGCACGCGCAAGCACTTCGAGGTGCTCTACGGGCGCAAGCCGCTGGACTTCTTCGTCTACGACTCCAAGGACATGGGGCCGGTTGGCAACTTCGCCACCTCGAGCTCCATCCAGGTGATGATCATCAACATCGGCGCCTTCAACAAGGGCTTCGCCGACGACGGCTCGGCCGACGAGGGCAACCTCTTCCACCGTGCCAGCGAGAAGCTGGTGGGCGGCCAGAGCCCGCGCGAGCTCGTGCAGCAGTGCAACCCCATCGTCATCATCGACGAGCCGCAGAGCGTGGACAACACGCCCAAGGCCAAGGCCGCCATCCGCAGCCTGAACCCGCTGTTCGTGCTGCGCTACTCGGCCACCCACAAGGAGGACTACAACAAGGTCTACACGCTGAGCCCGGTGGACGCCTTCCAGCGCGGGCTGGTCAAGGGCATCTGCGTGGACTCGGTGCTGGCCCAGGAGGACCTCAACGGCTCCTACGTGCGCCTGGAGTCCACCAAGGCCTCGCCCTTCTCGGCCAGGCTCACCATCGACGTGAGGCTCGCCGACGGCACGCAGAAGCGCAAGGCCGTCACGGTGAAGACCGGCGACGACCTCTACGTGAAGAGCGGCGAGAACACCGACTACGAGGCCGGCTGGGTGGTGGACAACATCTCTGCCGCCGAGGGCGACGAGTGGGTGGAGTTCCAGAACGGCGAGGTCATCGCCAGGGGCGAGGTCCTGGGCGACGTGTCCGAGACTGCCGTCAAGCGCGCGCAGATCCGCCGCACCGTCGAGGACCACCTGCAGAAGCAGCTGGAGCTGTGGCAGCGCGGCATCAAGGTGCTGTCGCTCTTCTTCATCGACAAGGTGGAGAAGTACCGCCTGTACGAGCCCGACATGCACAACGGCGAGTACGCCCAGATGTTCGAGGAGGAGTACGCCGCGGCCGTGGCCTCCGACAAGTGGCGCCGCCGCTACGAGAGGGCCGGCGTGCCGCTGGAGGCCGACGCCTCCGCGGTGCACAACGGCTACTTCTCGCAGGACGGCAAGGGCCGCATCAAGAACACGAGCGCCTCGGCCTCCACGGCGGCCGACATCTCCACCTTCGAGACCATCATGCGCGAGAAGGAGACGCTGCTCTCCTTCCCCGAGGACGGCGACTCCGAGGAGCTGCGCGCCAAGAAGCGCATCCAGTTCATCTGGAGCCACTCGGCCCTCAAGGAGGGCTGGGACAACCCCAACGTGTTCCAGATCTGCACCCTGGTGGAGACCAGGGACACCATGACCAAGCGCCAGAAGGTGGGCCGCGGCCTGCGCCTGTGCGTGGACCAGACGGGCGAGCGCTGCTACGACGAGGACGTCAACGTGCTCACCGTCATCGCCAACGAGAGCTACAACGACTTCGCCAACGGCCTGCAGAAGGAGCTGGAGAAGGACGGCCTGCGCTTCGGCGTGCTGACGCCCGAGTCGTTCACGCGCATCACCGTGGAGGCCGCCGACGGCCGCGAGGTGCACCTGGGCTACGAGGGCAGCAGGCGCATCTTCGAGGAATTCAAGGGCCAGGGGCTCGTGGACAAGAAGGGCAACGTGACGGTCGAGCTCAAGAAGGCAGCCGAGACAGGCGAGGTACCCATGCCCGAGGGCCTGGAGCCCGCCCGCGAGGCCGTGGCCAGCGTCATCCTGCACAAGGCCCAGAGGCTGCAGATCCGCGACAAAGCCAAGGAGGTCGAGGTCGAGCTCTCCAAGGACGTCTCGCTCGACCCGGCGTTCCAGGAGCTGTGGGAGCGCATCCGCAAGCGCACCCGCTTCGAGGTGGACGTGGACTCCGACAGGCTGGTGGCGGCCGCCTGCGAGGAGATCCAGAAGATGCCCGAGGTGAAGACGCCCGAGATCATGTCCACCAGGGCCGGCGTCTCCGTGGACGACTCGGGCGTGGGCGCCAGCGCGCAGCAGACCTCCATCGTGAGGGTGGCCGGCGAGCGCGTCTACGACCTGCCCGACCCCATCGCCGAGCTGCAGGACGCCGTGGGCCTCACGAGGGCCACCATCAAGCGCATCCTGGAGGAGTGCGGACGCTTCGACGAGTTCGGCAAGAACCCGGCGCTGTTCCTCTCGCAGGTGGGCGCCAAGATCAACAAGGCCAAGGCCCAGGCCATCGCTGAGGGCATCAAGTACACCAAGCTCCCCGACGACGAGTGGTACACCATGGAGGACCTGGAGCCGGGCGACCTCAAGGCCTACCTGGGCCAGAACGCCTGGCAGCCGTCGCACCCCAAGAGCCTCTACACCTACGTGGTGTACGACTCCTCCACGGTGGAGCAGCCCTTCGCCGTGGAGCTCGACCAGTCCGAGGAGGTCAAGGTCTTCGCCAAGCTGCCGAGCAGGTTCAAGATCGACACGCCGCTGGGCAGCTACAACCCCGACTGGGCCTACGTCCAGGAGGTGGAGGGCGAGAAGCGCGTCTACTTCGTCACCGAGACCAAGGGCGGGGGCAACAACGACATCCGCGTGAGCGACACCGAGCGCGGCAAGATCAAGTGCGCCAAGAAGCACTTCGAGGCCATCGACGCGCCGGATCTGAAGTACGACGTGCGGACGACGTACAGGTAGGGGATGACGAGGATTGCTCAACCGGTAATTTCTGACTAGGACGAAACTCAAGCGGGGTCCGTGCGCGATGCATGGATCCCGCTACTTGTTTGCGGCTGACTACGGCTTCCCGTCATCCTCGCCCTCGCTCAAAATCACACCGTGCTTGGCCATCTCCTTGCGGAGCGCGGCGAGCGCGATAGTGACTTGCTCGAACGTCTCCAGTTCCTTCGTGAGCGCGCGTCGTGTCCTATAGGAGTCATACGAAGCGGCGCCGTTCGCGTTCAGGAACTTCATGAGCTGGTTCAGGTTCGTGCCCTGCTTCGCCAGCTCGTGCAGCGCCTGCCTGAGCGGCTCGACGTCCACGATGCGCACGAAGCCGTCCTCGGAATGGACGAGGAGCGCACGTGCGAACTCCGACGCAGTCATGTGGTAGCGCTCGGCGCGCTTCTTAAGTCGCTGCTTCTCCCTTGGGGTCATGCGGATGAAAACGCGCTCGGTCTTGGATTCCATGGGGCTGGTGCTTCCTTTCAAAACGATGTGAGTGGTCGGCTCGAACGGCGCCGCCGCTGTTCGCACGTTGCTCGGTTTGGCGGTTTTGGCCGGTTGCGCGGCCGCGCGGAAAAAGCGAGAACGGGCGATTGGCGCTTGGCGCGTCGCCACGCCCGGAAGGCCCCTAAGGCCTGGCGGGCCAAGATGGAGCTACGCGTGCAAAATGCCGTTTGGCAGTTTGTGCGCACGGCTCCCAAATCTTGCACCTCGAAGAGCGACCCCTGTTGATGTTCACTAAGAAGTGGTCCGCGTGATCACGATTCCCCGAGCACCGTGAGCACGAAGAATTGAGCAGTTTGAGCAGGAGGGCCG
>CAZEHG010000149.1:0-4659 GCA_964512475.1 uncultured Atopobium sp. | reverse complement strand
GCTTGAAGCCGTCGGAGCCGTACTCGAAGAACTTCTCGTCGCCGCCCATCTGGTACGCGAGCTGCCGACGCGTCACATCGCCGATCATGGTGCCGCTGACCAGGAACTCGTTGAGGGCAAGAAGCTCCTTCTCATAGAGCTGGAACGCGCCTGGGTGCGAAAGCAGCCAGCCGTTCATCCAGAAGCGCTGATCGAGCTGAACGATCCTCGCGCGCAGGTCCGCTTCCGCCTGGCCGCCGCGGCGGATATAGGGCACCTCGGCCAGGTTTTTGCCCTGCTGCTTGGGATTAACCGACCCGAAGCTGGTGCCGCCGTTGCCGCCCTGGTTACCGCCCTGGTTGCCGCGCCGCCCGCGCCCACGCGAGCCGCGGCCGTTGCGAGCGGGCTGAGAAGCGCCATCGCCGCCTTTGTCTGAAGCAGGCTGTGCCGGGGCCTGGTCATCGGCTTGAGCCGCAGGAGCTTCAGGCTGTTCGGAATCTGCCGCGGCATTCTCGATGTCCTCGCGCGTCGCCTCGGGCTCAGCCTGCGCATCGATCTGGTTGTCCGCGATATCGGTCCCCACCGCGTCATCGTCAACGGCATCGGCGGGCACGACGGCCTGCGGAACAGGCTCCTCGGCCTCCTCCGCCCGCGCTGTCTGCTCTGGCTCGGCGCCAGGAGTCGCTTTCTTGCGCGACCTGCGGGTGCGGCGGCGCTTCTTCGCAGGGGCGGGAGCGTCGGCGCCCGTCTCCGACGACGGCGCGGCGGCAGAACCCTCGGGTTCCGCCTCCCCGGCGGAGGCGCCAACGGCGTCGCCCTCAATCGGGGCGACGTCGGCAGAGAAACCCTCGGCCTCGGCGCTCACATGAGCCTCGGCCTCGGCCTCGCTCTCAACGACCGGAAGCGACTCCTCGGCAGCCTGCTTCAGGCCGGCCTTGTCGCCCACGCGCCGACGCCGGCGCGCACGCCGGGCAGGCTTCTCGGCATCGGTCCCCTCCTGCGGCCGCGCTGCCCCCTCCTGCGGCCGCACGGCCCCCTCCTGCGGCTGCACGGCGGTCTCCTCGTCGGCCTCACCCTCGGGGCCATCAGGCGCAGCGCCTTTGACGGCGGGCTCCGGCTGAGCCGCGTGGCCCTTCTCGCCATCGGCAAGCGTCCCCTCGGATGCCGCGCCGTCCTCAGGCGCAGCATCAGCGGCGCCCTCGGCCTCCGAGAGGCGGAGCACAAAGGCCTCCGCGCCGTCCTCGCCTGGCTCGACCGGCTCAAGCGCGAACTCGCGGATAGCTTCTCTGAGCTCGTCTTTCTCCTTTTTATTTTCGCCGCAACGGCCGACGATGCGATTGACGTCGCGCATGGTCACGACCTCGCGCGGGATGCGCACGAGCGAGCTCGCGATAGTCCCCGCGTGGCTACGCAGGTGGGCCGGGAGCACGGACACGAGCACCGCGGTAAGAAGGTTAATGGAATTGCGCTCTTCTTCGGTGAGCTTACGAGCCATGAACTTGGCTCCTCTCTGTAAAAGCTTCAACCGAATTAGTTTACGCTATAGCTCCCCGTCTCCCAAAGTCTCCGCCGTGCGCTTCTTCAAAACCCTTATACGCTCAAATCGATCATGCACGTGTTTAGCAATGTCTCATCACGTGTTGCGCATGCCGACTGCCGATAATTTGCCGTCGCACGCGTAATTCCATCTCAGTACGCGCCCTTGCATGTCCATACTCGCCTCAAGTAGTTACTCACCCGGCGCACATTGCGTCCAGATAAAGGGGGTTTTATGGCAAATCCACAGGTAATGAGGCTTGTCGAGGCATACGACGCCCTCGCGAGCGCCCTTGACGGCTTCGATTGGGGCGAGCCGCAGCGCTGCATCCTCGGCTCGTTCACCGTCGACGGTCGCCCCGGCGAGGAGATTCACTCCGAGCTCGTCGGCAACGTCTGGATTGACCTTCCCGCAAAGACCCTCGGCCGCAGCCCGGTCGAGGCCGAGGTCTGCCATATCGTCGTTCCCGAGACTCGCCACGAGGGCTTCGTCGCGCTCGCTCCGATGGATATCGACGACGGCGACGGCACTTGGGCCTGGGTCGTCATGGAGTAAGCGGCTTCCGGCATCCCATCAATAACCTTTGGGGACACTCTTGTTAGCATGCAAGCGTGCCCCTTTTTTCTGTCGTCGAGAGGAGCTTCCATGTCCATCAACCTGAGCAGAAGATCGTTCTTCGGCGGCCTCGTCGCCTTCGCCGGCGTGCTCGGCCTCGCGGCCTGCGGCTCCGGCAACGGCTCCGGTGACGCCGAATCCCTCTCCGAGTCCTGGTCCGCGGAGCAGGACGATACGCTCGCCTGCCTCACCATGCAGGTGTCCGGCGGCAACGTAGTCGCCATGCCCGGCGACGGTTGGGCTCCGCGCGACGGCTATATCCAGCTGCAGCTCGGAGGAAGCTCCATTCCCGGCCAGGAGATCGAGGCGGTTTTCCGGGAGCAGGCCGTCCTCACGGTCAAGCTCAAGTCTAGCGACCAGGCAAGCACGCTCGACCTCGTACTCACCGAATATCGCCTTGTATCCGAGCAAGCCAACATCGATGCTGTCGAGTCCGTCAGGGTAGACTACGGCAACGGCGACGTCCAGGAGATACAGAAGGCGTACGAGTAGCGCCTATCGATGAGGCGGCCGGCCCTCCTAAAGGCCGGCCGCCTCATCGCGTGAGAAGACCTTCTCTTCTTCTTCAAGCCGCTATATCTGAACGAGCCCTCTCACCGCAAGCACGTACAGCACAATCGCGACAGCCGCGGCAAGGCGTAAACCGGCGTCCACAGCCCCACAAGAGGCGCAGGCGCCGAGGCAGTAGCGCCTCTTAACAGGCCAGAGAAGAGTCAAGCCCCGGCGGTTCAGGATATCGAGTGCCAAGTGCGACAACACACCCAAGGTCAGCGGCTTGGCGAGGACCGGGCAGACTATGAATAATCCCGCCGTGACGAGCGCACAAAACGCAAGTGAATGGGTAAACTCCCGATGCGGGCGTGATACGCCGATCGCAATCAACACCAACAACCCAACAGCCCCAGGAAGGCACAAAGGCCCCTCAACCGGGGCAAGAAGCCCAATCAGCCCATACGGCGCCGCACAATCAATAACCGCAAGCGCAACAACGGCCAAGAAGACCCCTCCCGCGCATCTAGAAATCTCTTTCGAGCCGTTGCTCTTGAGCAGGTCGGTATCGGGAAGCAGCCCACCGACGGCCCCGGCAGCCGCTGTGGCCACGAACGAGGCGATCACCGTAGGCCGCAAAAGCAGCACCGAGGCAGCAATGCCCACAACAACATGCGTCTTCCCCTGCACCGTGCCGCCACCGCCTCCCAATCGGTCATCAAGCTTACCAGCTAGAGAACGAGGGCAAGCCCTTCCTCAGAAAGAAAGAAGGTACGAGCGATATAGTATGTTCCGCCCTGGTTTCTGTGGGAACCTCCGTCGTGGTCAAGAGCGGCAATAGACCCTCTTCGCAGTCGTAGAAAGGCATCGTATGTCTATTCAGCGCAAAATCGGCATCATTGGACTTGGACACGTGGGTGCACACGTCGCGAACAGCCTGCTTTTGCAAGGCATCGCCGATGAGCTCTACTTCGTCGGCGCGCATGACCAAAAAGTAACCTCAGAGGCCCAGGACCTGCAAGACTCGATCAGTTTCGTGCCGTACAACACCCGCATCGTCAACTGCAGCAACCGCTATGAGGATCTCGCGGACTGCGACATCATCATCAACTGCGCGGGCAACGTCTCTCTCGTCACGCAGAGCCGCGACGGCGAGCTCTTCAGCACCACCGACTCCGCGCGCACCTTCACGCAGACCATCATCACTGCCGGTTTCGACGGCATTCTCATCAACGTGTCAAACCCCTGCGACGTCGTCTGCACCGCGATCTGGCGCCTGACGGGCTACGACCCCTCGAAGATTATCGGCACCGGCTGCGGACTCGACTCCGCGCGCCTTCGTTCGGAGATTTCCAAGGTGACCGGCGTGAGCCCCAAATCCATTCACGCGCACATCATCGGCGAGCACGGTTTCTCTCAGATCGCCGCTTGGAAGACGGCCACCATCGCCGGAAAGACCATCGACCAGCTTGCTGCCGAGAACCCCGAGAAGTTCGGCTTCGACAAGGCCGAGGTCGAGGAAAAGGCGCGCCAAGGCGGCTATGTGACCTATGCCGGCAAGGGCTGCACCGAGTACGCCGTAGCCAACTGCACTGCCCGGATCTGTGCCGCCATTCTCCACAACGAGCATGCGGTCGTCTCCGCCTCGACCCTCATGACCGGCCAGTACGGGGAAGAAGGAATCTTCTCGTCGCTACCCTGCCTCGTCGGTGCGGGAGGTGTCGAACAAGTCTTTGCCCTCGACCTTTCCGAGGAAGAAGAGAAGGGCTTCCACGCGAGCTGCGACCACATCCGCGAGAACATCGCGAAGCTCGCCTGGTGGTAAGAAACCCACAGAACACGATTGATCCAATAAGAGGGGTTCCGGAAATCGGAGCCCCTTTTTCCCGTAGAAGTTCGGGACCCTCCCTGCCAGGCGCAAGGCCCGCCGCCGCGAGACGAGAAGAGGCCCCCGAGCGGATGAACCGCGCGGGGGCCTCCCGGGCTCGCTGAGCGCGAGGCACGCGAACGCCCCTTGGTGGACGGCGGCGCCCTGCTCT
>CAZEHG010000148.1:0-4744 GCA_964512475.1 uncultured Atopobium sp. | reverse complement strand
TGGACCGCTACCAGCACCTCCTCAAGCTCAAGGCCATGTACGCCGACGCGTAATTCTCGCCACGGGCGCCTGTGCGCCTAAGAGCCTAGCTTGACCGAAGGCCCGTCGCCGGAAATTCCGACGGCGGGCCTTTTTGCGTGGCTTGGGCACCCGCAGTTCCAAGTTCGGAAGGCTTCCAAACTTGGGCGGGCGTGGGAGCGAGAATTGCGCGGGCTTCTTACCTGCGAATATAGATTCCTAAAGTAAAGTTCGGAAGGCTTCCGAAGTTTGGAAGCCTTCCGAACTCTGAAGGGGTAGGGGATAGGGGTCGGGCGGGGGTTAGCGGCCGCGGACGATCTTGAGGGCGACGTCGTGGGCGGCCTGCTCGTAGGCGTCGTCGAGGGCAGGCAGCTGGCAAGAAACGCCGCGCCGCTCGAGGGCGTGCGCGATGAGCCAGTCGGCGACCTGAGGGTTCTTGGGCAACACCGGCCCGTGGAAATACGTGCCCACCACGCCCTTGTGCAGCACGCCCTCGCCGGGCGCGAACTCGTTGTTGCCGCAGCCGGCCACGAGCGAGGTGCCCAGCGGCGTCTCGACCTCGTCCAGGTACGTGCGCCCGCCGTGGTTCTCGAAGCCGACGATGGGCGTGCTCGCCACGGGCGAGTCGATGGCCACGTTGTGGATCATGCGACCCTTGCCGCTACGCGTCTCGGCGCCGATGACGGCCAGGCCCTCGACCTGCACGTCCCCCATCATGTAGAAACGCCCGAGCAGTTGGTAGCCGCCGCAGATGGCAAGAAGCGCGCCGCCCGACTCCACGTACGCGGCGACCTTCTCTTTCTGGGCAAGAAGTTCCTTGCACACGGCAAGCTGGTCGCGGTCAGCGCCGCCGCCCAGCAGCACCACGTCGGCGTCCGAAAGGTCGAGCTCGTCGCCCATACGCACCTGGTCGACGACCACGGGAATCCCGCGCCACGCGCAGCGCTGCCGTAGCGAGGCGATGTTGCCGCCGTCGCCGTAGAGGTTGAGCGCGTCCGGGTACAGATGAACGATGCGCAGCGGCCGCTCGAGCGCGATGCCGGCGTCGACCACGCGCCCGAGCTCGACGCGCGCCCCCGGCGCGCACGCGTCCGCGGAGCCCGCTGGCCGCGCGGCGCCGTCGAGCCGCTTAAGGTCGGCCGTCACCTCGGGGAAGACGGTGTAGTTGGCGACCGAATGAAGCGTAAGGGCGCCATCGGCGCCGAAGCAACCGCGCACGGCATCCTCGATACCATCGATGAGCCGGGCGTTTATGCCTGCGTACTTAAGGCGCACCTGGAGGTCGTTGCGCCTCTTGCCGCCGACGAAGACCCGCTCGAGCTCGAGGTCGCAGAGTTTCTCGAAGTCGACGTCCCAGATCCAGCTGATGTCGTGCCCGTCGGCGTCGTTGTCGTTGAGGAAGAAGGCCATGAGGCGCGCATCGCTTGCCTTGATCTCGCTGATCATGCGATCGAAGCCGGCGGGGTTCTTGGCGAGGTTGCTCACCACCGTGCGCCCGTAGACGTCGAAGGCCTTCATGCGGCCGCCGGTCGGCTCGTACTCCGCGATCACGCGGTCAAGGTCGACCGCGCCGGCCCCGGCGAAGTCGAGCGCCGCCGCCACGGCGGTGACGTTGAACACCATATAGATGCCGTTGTAGGTCGTCTGGACGCGGCGCGCGGCGCCGTCGGGGCCCGTGACCTGCCACGAGTAGCCGTGCTTCTTGCCACAGGAGAGCTCGACGTCACGGACGGCGTAGGCGAGCTCGGGACGGGCCCAGCCGCACTTGGGGCAGCGGTACTTGCCCAGCTGCCCGTAGTGGACATACTCGTAGTCCAGCGGCGCGTTGCACTTTGCGCAGAATCTCGAGTCGCTGATGCGGTCGGCTTCGAGCCCGGTCGGCTCGTCGATGCCGAAGGCGACGCAGGGGTTGCTCACGCGCGCGGCGATGCCCGCGCACAGCGGGTCGTCGGCGTTGTAGATAAGCGCGGTCTCGGGCGAGGCATTGAGCGCCTGGACGATGACGTCCTGGGTGTGGTCGATCTCGCCGTAGCGGTCGAGCTGATCGCGGAACAGGTTGAGAAGCACGAGCGCGGTGGGCTTGAGCTGCGGCAATATGCGCACGGTGTAGAGCTCGTCGCACTCGAAGGCGCCGAAGCGCTTTCGGGGCGCGCCTGCGCCGTCAGCGCCGCCCGCTGCGCCCTTCTCGTAGCCCGCGCCGCCCGCCGCGCCCCTGCGCCCGGCGATAATGGCCGCGGCGATGCCCGTCTGCATGTTGTTGCCCGCGCGGTTGCACACGACGTCGAAACCCGCCGCCGCGAGCCCGTCGGCGATAAGCCCGTTCGTGGTCGTCTTGCCGTTGGTGCCCGTGACGACGATGGAGCCGTCAAGGCCGCTTGCCAGCTCCGCCACGATGCCCGGGTCGAGCTTGAGCGCGATCGCGCCCGGGATGTTGCCGCCGCCGCGCCGCAGCACCGTTGAGAGGCCCCAGTGGGCGATGTCCGCCGCCGCGCAGGCCAACTTCGTGCGAGCTCCCATGACCGTCTCCTTGGATCGATACGAGGCCCTACCTGCTCGGCGCGCGAATGTTGCCATAGCCTCACATTGAATGCGCGCGAGGTGGGGCGCGGTGAACCCTTGCCTGAATATGGGGGTAATATTAGCACTGGGGAAAACGGCGCCTCGGTGCCCCGCCCCTTTACGAAACCATCGCTCGTAGATTGGCCATATTCCGCGTGAACCCGCTCATCGTCATACCTTCTTACTGGGCCGAGGGCGACCAGCCCGGTTCCCTTGGCGAGCGCGGCGTCTATGACTACACGACGCCCATAGACAAGCCCCTGCCTGAGCTCGAGACCTGCCTCAGTTCACTTGAGCAGGTGCGCGGCGTGCTGCGCGTTGCCGTTCTCGTCATCGCTCCCAAGTCCTGCTACGACGCGGCCCGTGCCCGCGTCAACTCCATCTGCCGTTCCCACCCGAACCTGAACCCGCTGGTGGTGGGCATGGAGGAGGGCCAGCGCATCGTCGCGGCGATCGGCCACGTGGTCCCCGTCTCGGCCGGCGAGGTGGCCGCCCTGCGCGGCTACGGCCCCATCAAGAACCTCGGTCTCGTCGTGGCGAGCGTCTTCGGGCATGATGTCGTGGTCTTCCTCTACGACGACGAGGTCGTGCTCAACCCCGATTTTCTCACCGATGCCGTGTTCGGGCTGGGCGCCTACACGCGTCAGGACCTGAAGATCCTGGCCAAGTCGGGCTTCTTCATCGACGAGGACGGCTCGCCCTACGCGAACCCCGACAAAAAATGGACCGAGAAGCACTGGTCGAAGGCCGAGGAGTTCAACAAGGTCATGGAGCGCGCCCAGGGCGCGAGGAACCGCGTCACGCGCTCCAACCACATGTGCGGCGGCTGCTGCGCCATCCACGCCGAGGCCTTCACGCGCATCCCGTTCGACCCCTACGTCACCCGCGGCGACGACCTGGACTACGTGCTCAACCTGCGCAGCCACGGTCTGGACATGTGGTTCGACAACGAATGGTGCGTGCGCATGACGCCGCCGGAGGAGCGCGCGAGCGCGTCGTCCGTCTTTATGCAGGACGTTTACCGCTGGCTCTATGAGTACCGCAAGCTCGAGGCCCTCAACTCCCGCCGCGAGCTGCACACCATCACGCCCGAGTCGCTCATGCCCTACCCGGCCCCCTGGCTCTCGGAGCAGGTGCGCGGCCGCATCGTGCGCACGGCGCGGCGTCGCCTCGTGGCGGGCCCGAACCGCCTCGATTACCTCTACCTGCTGTTCAAGGGCCTTCGCGACGCCGATAAGTTCGCGCGCGAAAACGCCTCGCGCTACCTGAGCTTCTCGATGACGTGGCCCGGCGTCATGTCCGCCATCTGGGACGACCGCTACCTGCAGGCGGCGCTCCTGCGCACCGGCGAGGTCTGTGGTCGCGCCGCGCTTCCCGCCAAGCCCGCCGGCGACGGCGAGAAGCTCTCGGGCATCGCGCTCAAGGTGCCCGACCTCGGGTCGACGGGGGCGGTCGAGTGAGCGCGCCCGCGACCCCCGGAGCCATGTCGGTTCGTCGTGCCGACGCGATTCTGGGTGTGGTGGGCGCCGGCACGCTTGCGCTTCTTGCCTGGGGAATCGCCGAGGGCAACGCCGCCGTGGCCATGATCGCAGGCGTGCTCATGGCGGCCGTCGTGGTGGTGGCCGGCTCGGCCAACCTCGTGCCCGACGACACGCGCTCCCAGGCCACCGAGCGCACCCTGCGCGTGGCCACGAACACCCTCGAGCACTTGCGCGGCGGCCTCACGCCCGAGAACGCGCAGGCCATCTGCGCGCTGCTGCTCCCCGAGACGAACGCGGCCGGCGTGGCCATCACGGACGCCACGCACGTGCTCGCCTATGAGGGCAGCCTCAGCGTCTCGTACCCGCCGGGAAGCGAGAACTCGGGCCCCACCATGGAGGTGCTCAGCAGCAAGCGCACCGAGACCTTCTACGCCATGGACCAGGAGATGCAGGGGCCGCGGCGCTTCACGTCGGCGTCGCCGCAGGGCAACTCGTTCGGCGTCATCGTGCCGCTTATCGTGCAGGACGACGCCGTGGGCTCCATCAAGCTGTATTACACGCGCGACCGCGACATGGACCGCACCCAGCTGGCCATCGCGCGCGGACTGGGCCAGCTGCTCTCCACGCAGCTTTCGGCCTACGAGCTGGACACGCAGGCCGAGCTCGTGGCCCGCGCCGAGGTCAAG
>CAZEHG010000147.1:0-4806 GCA_964512475.1 uncultured Atopobium sp. | reverse complement strand
GCGCCGCGTCGAGATCGCCTACCCGGTCTTCGACCCCGCCTGCCGCGAGATCGTCAAGCACTTCATGGGGCTGCAGCATGCCGACAACGTGAAGGCGCGCCAGCTCGACGAGAACGGCGAGTGGCAGCTCGTGCCCGTCGCCGAGGGCAGCGCGCCCATGAACAGCCAGGAGACCCTGCTCGCTGAGGCCTATGCCCGCGCCCGCGCGGCCGGCGCGAAGGCACAGGGTCGCGCCAAGTCGGCCGGCCCCCGCAGCGAGCTGTCGGCGCGAGACCAAGCCACGGTGCCCGGAACGCCCGGGCCGGCGCCGGCGCACACGGTCCCGACCGGGCCCCAGAGCCAACCGGCACATACGAAGGCCGTGAAGGACAACGACTCTCGCGTCTCGCGCGCGTTCTCGCTCATCGGCGAGGGCATCCAGACCCTCTTCGGCAGGCGCTAGCTCGACCGTCCGGTAAAAGCCCAAGCTCAATCCATGGAGGCGCTCTCGGCACGTTCGTCGAGGGCGTCTTCCTGTCGTAATATAAAAAAGTTTGGGAACCGAAACCTGCGAGGGGGAAATGTGGCCGTAGGAGACAAGCTTCAGCTAAGGATCGAGCGCATGGGGTACAGCCCCGAGGGCGTGGCGCACGACGAGGAGGGCCGCGCCGTCTTCGTGACGGGCGCCGTCCCCGGCGACACCGTTGAGGCGGAGGTCACCGCGACCGCGAAGTCCTATCTCAAGGCGCGCGCGACGGGCGTGCTCGAGGCGTCGCCGGACCGCGTGGCTCCCGAGTGCCCCTACGCCTCGGTATGCGGCGGCTGCCCCTGGGCGTCGATGGCTTACCCCGCGCAGGCCCGCGCCAAGCGCGACGGCGTCGTCGACGCGCTCGCCCGCATCGGCCACTTCGAGCAAGGCCGTGCCGAGTCGCTCGTCTCCCCCATCGAGACCCCGAGCAAGCCCTGGGGCTACCGCAACAAGGTCGAGCTCGCGGTCACGACCGTCAACGGCAAGGTCGTGCTCGGTATGCACGCGGCCGACGGCACCGGCGTCGTCAAGGTCGACCGCTGCGCCCTTCTCGCCAAGAAGCACGCCAAGGACGTCAAGGCCGTCTCCGGGGCCCTCAACTACTTCTCGAACTCGCACGGCATCGAGCTCGAGCGCGTAGGGATCCGCGCGGCCCTGAACACCGCGGAGCTTGAGGTCGCGCTCTGGGACCGTCCCAGCCCCTTCCCGCGCGCCCAGGCCGCGAAGATCCTGGGCGACGCCGTCAAGGCGGCGTCGATCGTCCGCGTGATGCAGAAGGGCCCGGCGAAGGCCCGCAAGATCGCCGGCGTCGAGGTCCTCTCCGGCAAGGGCTCCTGGGGCGAGGTCGTCTGCGGCCGGCACATGCGCGTCTCCGCTCCCTCTTTCTTCCAGGTCAACACAAAGGGCGCCGAGCGGCTCGTCGAGCTCGTCATGAAGGGGCTCGACCCCGTCGAGGACGAAGAGGCCATGGACCTCTACTGCGGTGCCGGAACCTTCACGCTGCCCCTCGCTGAACGCGCGGGCTACGTCTCCGCCGTCGAGTCCTACGGCCCCGCGGTGCGCGACCTACGCCGCAACATCGAGCGGGCGCGCCTCGACAACGTCGACGCCATCGGCGGCGACGCGGGCCGCGAGTTCCCTGACACCGACGCGGACGTGATCGTCGTGGATCCGCCGCGTTCGGGCCTCGCCGAGGACGTCGTGGCCCAGCTCTCCGAGCAGCCCGCCCGCGCCGTCGCCTACGTGAGCTGCGACCCCGCCACCCTCGCCCGCGACCTCGCGCGCTTCGAGGATGCGGGCACCTTCGAGGTCGCCTCCGTGACGCCGGTCGACCTCTTTCCGCAGACGTTCCACGTCGAGAACGTTGCCATCCTCAAGCGCCGCTAGGTGGTCGCCATGAGAAAAACGCTTCTCCGCGCCCTCTGCGCCCTCCTCGCCGCGGCGCTCGTCGTGTGCGCGCATGCTGCCCCTGCCCTCGCGGCCGACGTCGACGGCGAGACGCTGTCCCAGCTCTCGGGTAAGACCGCGGGCGTTATGACGGGCACCCCGCAGGAGGAGATCATCCACGACCGCGTGGGCGACGTCGAGGTCCTCTACTTCAACTCCCTGACCGACCTCGCGATGGCCCTCCAGGCGGGCAAGATCGATTTCTTCACGCTCTCGACCGTCAACTTCAGCTTCCTGACCGAGCAGTACCCCGACCTCGCCTACATCGACGTTGCCCTCACGAACTACGACGTGGGCGCCATCTTCCCGAAGTCGCAGGAGGGAGAGTCTCTGCGTGCCCAGTACAACGAGCACCTCAAGCGCCTCTCCGAGTCCGGCGAGCTCGAGCGGCTCAAGGACTACTGGCTCCAGCCGCGGGACTGGGAGAGCGTCGACATCCCAGCGACCGGGGAGAACGGTGTCCTGCACATGGCCACGACCAACACCATGAAGCCCTTCTCGATGGACCTCAACGGGCAGAACGCGGGCTACGACATCGCCATCGCGGCGGGTTTCTGCAAGGCCTACGGCTACGGCCTGCAAATCGACAACGTCGACTTCTCGGGCATGCTCAGCGGCATCGCGTCGGGCTTCTACGACTTCGCCGCCGGCCAGATCTCCTATACCGCGGAGCGCGCCGAGACCGTGCTCTACTCCGACGCCTACTACGCCCAGAAAATGGTGCCACTGGTGCGCGGTTCCGACTACGGGGACGGCGAGGTCGTCCGCGCGTCGAGCGAGGGCGCCCAGGACGGAGCGGCCGCTGGCCGAGACCAGGGCGGTGAGAAGGGCGAGGCGCAGGAGGGGTCCCTGTGGACGAGCATCCGGCGCTCCCTTCTCGACCAAGACCGCTGGAAGAGCATCGTCTCCGGGCTGGGGACCACACTCGTCATCACGTTCGCCGGCTTCGCGCTGGCGAACGTCATCGGAGCCGCGCTCTGCGCCATGTCGCTCTCGAGGAGCCGCGTCGCCCGGGTGTCCGCCCGTATCTACTCGGGCGTCGCGCAGGGGCTCCCGATCGTCGTGGTCCTGATGGTCCTCTACTACATCGTGTTCGCCGCGGCCAAGCTCAACAACGTGATCGTCGCCTCGGTCGCGTTCGGCCTGGTCTACGCCGCCTACCTGGAACAGCTCTTCGAGGGCGCCATACGCGGCGTCGATGCGGGTCAATGGGAGGCGGGCCTGGCATCCGGCCTCACGAGCCGTCAGACCTTCCTGGGCATCGTCTTGCCGCAGGCGGCCCGGGCCTCGGTCACGGGCTACTTCGCTGACCTCATCAGCCTCATGAAGGGCACGGCCGTGGTCGGCTACATCGCCGTCGCCGACCTCACCAAGGCGGGTGACGTGATTCGCAGCACGACCTACGAGGCCTATGTCCCGCTCCTCACCGTGACGGTCGCCTATCTCCTCATGACGGGCCTCGCCATAGCCTGCATGGAGCTCGTCAAGCGCGCGGTCGCGAGGCCCCGGCGCAGGAAGACAGGGGTCGACGCATGAGCCTAATTGAAATCAGGCATCTCTCCAAGGCCTACGAAAACGCGATACCGCTCAGGGATGTCAGCGCCGTCGTCGAGAAAGGCGACGTCATCTCCATCATCGGTCCCTCCGGCACCGGGAAGTCGACCCTGCTGCGGTGCCTCAACCGCCTCGAGGAGCCGACGTCGGGAACCGTCATCTTCGACGGGGTTGACCTCGGCGCGGCCGGGTGCGACCTCACGGAGGTCCGCCGAAAGATGGGCATGGTGTTCCAGTCCTTCAATCTCTACCGCCACATGAGCGTCATCGAGAACATCATGTACGCGCCCGTGAAGGTCCTGGGGCTCTCGCGCGGGGAGGCGAGCGAGCGCGCCATGCGGCTCCTGCGAGCGGTCGGTCTTGCCGAGAAGGAGAACTCCATGCCCGACGAGCTCTCGGGCGGCCAGAAGCAGCGCGTGGCCATCGCGCGCACGCTCGCCATGGAGCCGGAGGTCATTTTGTTCGACGAGCCCACGAGCGCGCTCGACCCCACGATGGTCGGCGAGGTCCTGGCCGTCATCAAGCGGCTCGCCCAAGACGGCATGACCATGCTCATAGTCACCCACGAGATGCGCTTCGCGCGCAGCGTCTCCAACCGCGTCTTCTACCTTGACCAGGGCGTCGTTTACGAGGAAGGCACGCCCGAGGAGATCTTCGAGCACCCAAAGGGGGAACTCACGCGCCGCTTCATCAACCAGCTCGACGGCATCAAGAGGACCTTCTCGCCGGCGACGTTCGACTATCTCGGCTTCATCACCCAGGTGCGCGAGTTCGCCCAGCGCAAGATGTTCGCCCCCGCTTACGTCGACCGCATCGAGATGGTCATCGAGGAGCTGTATCTGCAGACGATCCTGCCGAGGCTCCCCCAGGACACCGAGCTTGCCTTCTCGCTTGAGCACTCCGACAGGCTGGGGGCCTGCGAGGTTACCTTCGCATGGGCCGGCGAGCCTGAGAACCCCCTGGCGGATATGGACGAGCTCTCGAGAAAGCTCGCCGAGCACGCCACCGAGGATATCGAGCTCGTCTGCGAGGACGGCGCGACCACGGTCAGGGCACGCGTACGAGAGTAGGACGGAGCGCCATGGCGCCGAGAACATATAAAGGCGTGAAGTTAATGTCGGTTAACTGGTAGGAATACAAGCAGCTCAGGGCACGCGCGACTTTTTGGGCTTATACCTAAAACTTGTTGCACGCGTTGCCGAAACAGGGTACAAAGAGAAGGAAATTCGGGTAAGGGACCCGAACAAGAGAGAGGATTCACCATGAAGGCTACGGTCAACGAGGATTGCATCGGCTGC
>CAZEHG010000146.1:0-4809 GCA_964512475.1 uncultured Atopobium sp. | reverse complement strand
ACAACATGATGACCCAGCCCAAGGGCCTGACCTCCGCCTCCGGCGTCGACGTCCTCACCCACGCCCTCGAGGCCTACGTCTCCGTCATGGCGTCTGACTACACCGACGGCCTCGCCCTTCGTGCCATGAAGCTCGTCTTCGAGTACCTGCCGCGCGCCTATGACAACCCCAACGACGTCGAGGCCCGCGATCACATGGCCAACGCCTCCTGCATGGCCGGCATCGCCTTCGCCAACGCCTTCCTGGGCGTCAACCACTCCATGGCGCACAAGCTCGGCGCGTACCACCACATCCCGCACGGCTGGGCCAACGCCGTCATCCTCACCCGCGTCATGCGCTACAACGCGGCTGAGCGCCCGACCAAGATGGGCACCTTCCCGCAGTACGACCACCCGAAGACCCTCTCCCGCTACGCCGAGGCCGCCCGCTTCTGCGGCGTGACCGGCAAGGACGACCTCGAGGTCTTCGAGAAGTTCCTCGTCAAGATTGAGGAGCTCAAGAAGCACGTGGGCGTCAAGGAGACCATCAAGGACTTCGGCGTCGACGAGAAGTACTTCCTCGATACCCTCGACGAGATGTCTGAGAACGCCTTCAACGACCAGTGCACCGGCGCCAACCCGCGCTACCCGCTCATTTCCGAGATCAAGGAGCTCTACCTCGACGCGTACTACAACCGCGAGCCGAGCTTCTACCAGGACTAGCACCGCTGAACTGACGAGGCGGCTCGCTTGCCGCCCCGTCAGTTCTTACCTGCACTGCGTTCCTAAAATGGTTTCACTGCACGGCAGTTTGTTTGCCAAAGGAGGCTGTTTCTCATGGTTATCTCCGATAACAAGGTCGTTCTCGTCGAGCGCGCCGAGAAGGTCGTTTACCAGGACGGCGCTAAGGTCGTCAAGGCGTTCAAGCCCTCTAAGCCCGCCTCCGACGTCCTCAACGAGGCCCTGAACCTCACCCGCGTCGCCGAGGCCGGTGTCGCCGCACCGAAGGTCATCGAGGTCTCCCAGACCGCTGACGGCGGCTGGGCTCTTTCCCACGAGTACATCCCGGGCACGACCGTCCGCAAGCTCATGGATGAGGCCGACGACGCCAAGAAGTCCGAGATCCTGGCCAAGTTCGTCGACCTTCAGGTCAGCGTCCAGAACACGAAGGCGCCGGCACTTCTCAACAGCCAGCGCGCGAAGTTCAAGACCATGATCGAGAAGGTCAAGGACATTGACCCGACCCAGCGCTACGAGCTCGAGATGCGCGCCGACCGCATGCGAGGCCACCACTACATCTGCCACGGCGACTTCAACCCTTCCAACGTCGTCATCGGTGAGGACGGCAAGGCCTACGTGGTCGACTGGGCGCACGTGACCCGCGGACTTCCCGAGGCCGACGCGGCAATGACGTACATCCTTTTCAAGATGTACCACGCCGACCAGGCCGAGGAGTATCTCGATCTTTACTCTGTGAAGGCGGATATGCCCAAGCAGAAGATCATGTACTGGGTACCCGTCGTCGCGGCGGCCGAGCTCGCCCGTGGCCGTAAGGATTCCGAGGAGATGCTCAAGAGCTTCGTCGAGGCTACGAACGACTACGAGTAGGTTCTCTGGTTTTTAGCTTTACTATTGAGGGGCCGGGCCTTGCGCTCGGCCCCTTTCCTTTCCTCGCTTGTTTGGAGTGGCTCGATGAAGCGCCTGGTCGACTGTACCTTATCCTTGTTCCTCGCGGCACTGATGGTTCTTTGCACCAGCGGCTGCGAAGCTGAGGCGGATGCGGCCGCAGGCGCTCTGAGGCCTGCGCTCGAGTCGTATGCGGCATGGGAGGGAGATGGGGCAGATGATGGGAAGGCCCTGGCGGAGCCCGACTACGGGGACTCGGCCACGCTCGACATTCTCGAGGCCTACGGCGTCGACACAGACGCGCTGCATCGCCATTGCTTTGCCCGCTACTCGTTCGAGATCGGGGACGCGCATGTGAACGACGAGCAAAACGAGGCGCAGGTCAAGGTCTCCATCACCAATGTGAGCCTCGCGGCCGCCGCTGATGCGGCGGCCTCCGACTACGCCTCCTACGCAGAGTCCGAGGAAGCTCAGCAGGCCTATGCCGACAACGGGCACAAGGCGCTCCTTCAGCACCTCTTCGAGCTTCTGTATAAGCACCTTGATGAGGACGAGCTGGTCACGACCGAGGTCGAGCTCACGGTCAAGAAGGGCGACGACGACTCGTGGTCCTTCTCCCCGGAAGGGGACGAGGCGTTCTTCGCCGCGCTCTACGGCGGCTCGAACGTCGTCGGCGGGCTCGCGACCGTGCTTGGGCAGGGTTGAGGAGCCTTCGGATCCTTGGCAAGAAGCCCGGGGAGCCTACCTTGTCGACCTCTCGTAGGTCACGAACTCGAAGCTCACGCCGTCCTTGGTGATGCCGCCCTCCTCGACGTGGGCGACGCTCCAGGCGGGGTCGGCGTCGAGGTCGGGGAAGAACGTGTCCGCATCGCGGACACAATGGTTCTTCGTGACGACAGCCGTGGCGCAGAGGGGAACAAGCTCCCGGTAGATTTCCCCGCCGCCGATGACCCAGACTTCCTCGTCGTCGTGAACGAGCTCGAGCGCCTCCTCGAGGTTCCTTGCGGCCTCTACCCCCTCCGGACGATAGGATGTGTCTCTCGTGACGACGACGTTGCGCCTGTCCACGAGCGGCCTCGCGCTCGGGAAGCTCTCGAGGGTCTTGCGGCCCATGAGGACGGTGTGTCCTTTGGTGTGCGCAACGAACGAGCGCATATCCTCGCGGTTGCTCACGATCATCCCGCCGTCCTTGCCGATGCCCCAGTCGTCGCAAACGGCGACGATGGCGTGCAGGTTCGGGAGGGGACCAGAGGCCCCGGTCTTCTCGCTCATTGGGCTTTCTCCTAGACGGCTATGGGGATGTTCTTGACCTGAGGCCCGTGCTCGTAGCCCTCGACGATCAGGTCATCGGTGGTAAAGGCGTAGAAGTCGGTGACCTCCGGGTTGAGCGAGACCTTCGGCGCGTCGAACTGCGGGCGCGAGATGAGCTCGCGGATGATGTCCACATGGCGGTCGTAGATATGCGCGTCGGCGATCATGTGCACGAGCTCGCCGGGGATCATGCCGACCGTCTGCGCGACCATCATAAGCAGAATCGCGTACTGGCAGACGTTCCAGTTGTTCGCGGCGAGTACGTCTTGGCTGCGCTGGTTGAGCAGCATGTTGAGAGTCGGCCGCTCGTCGCCAGGGCCCTGGGTCACGTTGTAGGTGACCGAGTAGGCGCATGGGTAGAGGTTCATCTCGGAGAGGTCTGCGAACACGTAGGTGTTGGTCATGATGCGGCGCGAGTACGGGGTCTCGCGCAGGTCGTAGAGCACTTTGTCCATCTGGTCGAGATCGCCCTGCGGGTAGTGGGACTTCATGCCGACCTGGTAGCCGTAAGCCTTGCCGATGGAGCCGGATTCGTCCGCCCATTCGTCCCAGATGTGGCTATGCAGGTCATGGATGTTGTTGGATTTCTTCTGGTATATCCAGAGCACCTCGTCCATGGCCGACTTGAGCGCCGTGCGGCGTAGCGTGAGGGCGGGGAACTCCTCGCGCAGGTCGTAGCGGTTGCAGACGCCGAAGCGCTTGATGGTAAAGGCGGGCGTGCCGTCCTCCCACTTGGGGCGCACCTTCTGGCCCTCGGTCGTGGTCCCGTGCTCGATGATGTCCTCGCACATCGAGCAGAAGATCTGGTCCGCTTTGCTCATTACAGATGCTCCTCCTCGAAGAACATGTCCCAGAACATGCCGAGCTTGAGGGACGCCTCGCGGTCGGCGGGGAGCCAATCGACGTCGGTGAGCTGGTCTTTGTTGATCCAACGAAGCTCCGCATGCTCGCGCGCCTCTGGCGCGGCGCCCGGCGCGAGGGTGCAGACGAAGACGTCCATGGACAGGTGGAAATCGGGGTAATCGTGCTCGACGGTGTCGAAGGGGAGGATCATCTGCAGCTTACAGCCGAGCTCCTCGTCGATCTCGCGGCGAAGGGCGTCCTCGGCTGTCTCTCCGGCCTCGACTTTTCCGCCAGGGAACTCCCATGCCTCGTCCGCGTCGATGTCCGCCCTTCTTGCGGCTAGGATCTCTTTGTCGTCGTTCTCGATGATCGCGGCGACGACGCTCACGTTCTGCATAGTTATTCCCCCTGGATCTTCACGGTTGCGTACACTGACCCGTCGACGGCCTTGAGCTCGACGACGGCGCCGTCTTTACCGGTATGGACGACGGGCACGACGGTGTCCCCGAGCCTTGCCATTCCGCGGTATTGGACGGCGAGGCGAGAAGGCCTGCCCTCGAGCCCAAGCTCGGAGAGGGCGTCGATGGCCATGAGCACGTACTGGGCATTGTTCACGTGCCGGTTCGTGTCCAGATGCTGCTCGCTCACGAGCACCGGGGAGGCCTCGGCTCCCTCGCCCTCAGGGCGGATCTTGCGCTGCATGGGCGGCATGTCGAGGCGCGGCGTGTCCTCGAGGTAGAAGCGCTGTGAGTCGGGTATGCGCACCACCTTGTTGTCGTTCAGGCTATAGAACAGCCACTGCGAGTCGGCACGCACGATGGGCCGGCCGCCCTCGTCATGAATTTGGAAATTGCGCAGTGCGTGGAGGCTCTTCATCTCGTAGCACCAAGTCGAGACCTCGATCTGCTCGCCGAACTCGACCGGCCGGTCGATCTCGATGCTCCAGGCGGCGAGGATCCAGCCGTACCCCTGCTCGCCGAGGGCGCGTATGCCGCCTCCGTGCTCCTCGCAGTGGAAGGTCGAGCAGTCTTGCAGATAGTTCATCATGGGC
>CAZEHG010000145.1:0-4820 GCA_964512475.1 uncultured Atopobium sp. | reverse complement strand
AGTCGAGGACCGCGAGGTCGCAGGCAGAGGCGAGGCCGCGCCCGCGCGAGAGGACCGCCGTCACGGAGTCCTCGTCGACCACGCTGACGCGGGGCACGCACGGCTCGTCGACCTTGGGCGAGGGCATCGAGTCGTAGACGCGCAGCAACGCCACCGAGGCCGCAATCTCCGAGCCGAAGCGGCTCTCGACGTCGGCGATGTGACGCCTGGCGCGCGCCGCCGAGGCCTCGCGGCGGCCGTTGCCGCGCCCCTGGGCGCGCGTGCGGTTGCTGATGCTGTTTGTTGCCATGTGTCTCCCCTATCCCTTGGCGTTGGAAAGAAGCTCGCGGGCGTGCGCAAGCGAGGCCTCGCCGGTATCCCCGCTGAGCATACGCGCCACCTCACGCACCCGCTCTTCGCCCTCGATGAGACGAAGCGTCGTCTCGGGCGCGTCGCCTTGTGTCTTGCTCACCAGGTAATGCGTGTCGGCCGCCACGGCGACCTGCGCCAGGTGCGTGACGACGATGACCTGGTGCGTCCGCGAAAGATCCGCGAGAACCGAGGCGAGCGCGACCGCCGTGGCCCCGCCGACGCCCGCGTCCACCTCGTCGAAGACGAGCGTCTCGGCCTCGTCCGTCTCGCCGAGGACGACCTTGAGGGCGAGCATGACGCGGCTCACCTCACCGCCCGACGCGATGCGCCGCAGCGGCCGCGGCGTAAGCCCGCCCCCGGGGCGGTACAGGAACTCGACGCGCGAAGGGCCACGACGCGACCAATCGGCCCGGGGCAGGCGCGAGGCCTGTACCTCGAGGGCGGCGGTGCCCATCTCGAGACGTGCCATCTGGGCGCTCACCTGCTCGGAGAACGCCGGCGCCGCGTCGGCGCGCGCGGCGTCGAGGGCGTCGGCGGCTACGGCTAGGCGGGCCTCGGCGGCATCGGCGGCCTTCCTCGCGCGGCGCAGGGCAGCGCCGCCGTCCGAGGCGGCCTCCACCACCTCGCGGGCGCGATCGCGCCGGGCGAGGACATCGGCCATTGCCGGCCCGTAGCTGCGAAGAAGCCCCCTGAGCTCGCCGCGGCGGGACTGCATGCGCTCGAGCTCCTCTGGGTCGAAATCAAGGCCGTCGGCGTAGTCGCGCAGCTCCGAGGCCACGTCCTCGAGGTCAAGCAGGGCGCTTCTCAGCACCTGTGCGTGGGTTGAGACGCCCTCGTCGTAGCGGGCGGCGTCCTCCACCTCCGAGATGGCCTCGCGAATCGAGTCCACGGCGCCCCCCTCCGCAGCGAGCGCGCGGCGCGCGGCATGAGCGGACCGCATGAGGGCGTCGGCGTGCTCGGCCTTCGGAAGCCGCTCCTCGAGCTCCTCGAGCTCTCCTTCCCTGGGGTCGACCGCCTCGATGCGGCCAAGGACGAACTGCGCCTCGTCGAGGGCCTCGGCGCTCGCCTGCGAGAGCTCGCGAGCGCGGTCGAGGTCGTCGGAGGCGTGCCGGGCGTCGACGAGGGCCGCGCGGAAGCCCTCCAGGGCCTGGGCCACACCGGGTCCTGCCCAGGCGTCGAGGAGCTCGACGTGCGTCTGGGCCTGGAGGAGTCGCTGGTGCTCATGCTGCCCGCAGAGGTCGACGCTGCCGCCCACGCCCTCGGCGAGCTCGCGGACCGAGGCCATCCTGCCGTCGACCTTGACACGGCCGCGTCCGTCGGCGCCCACCCTGCGCTCGACCACGACGCCGTCGGGATCGCCCGTGCGCAGGAAGAAGCGGCCCGTGACCTGCAGGCCGTCGCTCCCCTCGCGGACGGCGCCCGCGTCGGCTCGCTCCCCCACCAGCAGCTTAATGGACGAGAGCAGCGCCGACTTACCGGCGCCCGTCTCGCCCGTGAGGACCGTGAGGCCGGCCGACGGGGAGAGACTCGCCTCGCGGATGAGCGCGACGTCGCGCACCTGGAGCTCGTCGATCATGGGTTACCTTCCCGCGCCGTAGAACACGCGCGAGACGGAGTCGTAGAAGCTCTGTGCACTCCGCTCGAGCAGGATCACGTCGCCGGGACCGCGGCGGATGCGGGCACAGGTTGCCCACCCGGCGTCGCCGGCGCTCACCGGCTGGCCGTCCGCGAAGAAGCGGCGCTCCACTGGGCGCTCGGGGCTCATGACGACCTCGACCACATCGGAGGGCGCCGTGAGGAAGGCGCGCGCCATGATCTTGTGCGGCGCGATGGGCACGCAGACCATGCCCGTGAACTCGGGGGTGACGATGGGGCCGCCGGCGGCGAGCGCGTAGCCCGTGGAGCCCGTGGCGGTAGAGACGACGAAGCCGTCGCCGCGCAGACGGTCGATCTTCTTGCCGGACACCGAGACGTCGAACTCGACCATGTCGCCGCGGCCACCGCGCGAGACGGCAAAGTCGTTGAGCGAGAAGCTGTGGACCGTGTACGTGGAGCCGTCGGGGCGCAGGAACTCGGACTCGACGTCGAGCGCGGCGCGGTGGCTCATGTGGAGCTCGCCCGCAAGCGCGTCCTCCACCGTGCTCAGAAGGTCCTCGGGGCCGGCGCAGGTAAGGAAACCGAGGTGGCCGTAGGAGATGCCGAGGATGGGGACTTCGGCGTAGCCGACGATTCGGGCGGCGCGCAGCAGCGTGCCGTCGCCGCCGAGGGAGACCACCAGGCCACAGTCCGTGGCATCGGTCATGCGGTTGGGGAACAGCTTCTGGTCGTGGGCCCACTTGGCCTCGACGCCCTGGCCGTCGAGCCAGGCGTCGAGCTTCCGGGCGTCCTCGACGGCGGGCTCCCGGGAATAGTTGGGGACAATGAGCACCTTCACGCGGCATCGCTCCTCAGAGTCGGAATCCTTGTTCGATTCTATCACCCGCCTCGCCGCCGCCCCTCCCGGAGTTCGGAAGGCTTCCAAACTTCGGAAGGCTACCGAAATTTAGTTTAACTCTCTATAACTACAGGTAAGAGACGCGGTGGCGCGCGACAAAGAGCGCCGCACAAGTTTGGAAGCCTTCCGAACTCGGAAAGAGGGCAGCTCAGCGGGTGCCGAGGAGAAGGTACTCGACGTTTCCCTTCGCGCCGTGGATGGGACTCTCGCAGACGCCCGCGACCGCAAGGCCGCGCTCCTCGAACGCCGCGCGCACGCGCTCAACCGCGGCGTCGCGCACGGCCTGGTCGCGAACGACGCCCCCGGCTCCCACGTCCTCGCGCGGAGCCTCGAACTGCGGCTTGACCAGGGTGAGAAACGCGCCGTGCGGGCGCAGCAGCTCCAGCACCGCGGGCAGGACGCTCGTCACCGAGGTGAACGACACGTCGCAAACCGCGAGGTCGACGCAGCCGGGACCGATGATGCCGGGGACATCGACGATGTTCGTCCGCTCGAGAAGGCGCACGCGCGCATCTTGCCGAAGGCCCCAGTCGAACTGTGCATAGCCCACGTCGACCGAGACCACGCGGGCCGCGCCGCGCCGCAGCAGGCAGTCGGTGAAGCCGCCCGTCGAGCAGCCGACGTCGAGGCAGTCGAGGCCGGCGGGGTCGACCCCGAAGCGCTCGAGGCCGCGCTCCAGCTTGAGGCCGCCGCGGCTCACGAAGGCGCCACGGCCGCGCACGTGCAGCGGGAGCCCCGCGGCAACGCGCTCCCCCGCCGAGGTCAACCGGCGGTCAGAAGTCGAGACCTCGCCCGCCAGCACGGCGCGCAAGGCCTCGTCCCTGTTTGCGAAGAAACCCTGCTCGACGAGCTCCTCGTCGAGGCGGCGCTTCTTGGCCACTATACGTTTTCCCCGGTAGGAGCCGCGACTGCGCCCCCGGCTTGGCCGTCCGCGGCGGCGTCGCCGGTACGGGCGGCGTCCCCGGCCTGACCACCATTGGCCTCGGCCTGCTCCTCAAGTTGAGCCGCCTCCTCGGGCGAGAAGTCCGTGGCGTCGACCATGTCGACCGCCTTGGAACCGAGCGCGATGGCCTCGTCGAAGAGGTCGAGCGAGCGCTCAAGCGAAATGTCCTTGTCGCGCACCTGCGCCACTATGTCATCGAGGCGCTCGGTGATCTGGGGAAAGGTCTGGTACTTGGAGGTGTCGACCCGGGCCATTACCAGTCTTCCTCGTCGTCGTTCTCGATGGTGCCGGGGCCCTCGACGTACCAGATGCCGCCGGTAAGCTCGTCCTCCATGCCGGCGCCGAAAGGCAGCGGCTCGAAGTCCTCCTCCGGCTCCTCCCAGACGTTGTTCTTGCCACCCTCGAGGGCGTACTGGACGTCGGCCGAGGACTCGCCGCGGGCGGCCAGGTCCTCGTGGGCGCGCGCGACCACGTCGACGCCGGCCTCGATGTCGTCGGCGACGCGGCCGAGGACGCCGTTGATGAAGCGGGCGGACTCATCGGTGCCGTATGCCTTGGCGAGCTCTACGACCTCGTTGATGGCGACAGGCACATCGACCTCGGGGACGTAGATCATCTCGTAGAGCGAGAGGCGCAGGAGATTGCGGTCGACCGCGGGCATGCGGTTGATGGACCACTCCCTCGACCTCGTGGCGATGATGGCGTCGAGGTCATGGCGCACGCCGTCGCAACCGACAGCGAGCTCGCGCCCAAAATCGCGCAGAGGGCCGTTGTCAAGCGCATACTCGCCCTCGAGGATCTCGGGTACGGTGCGGCCGGCCGCCTCGGCCTGGAACATGAGCTGCAGCGCCTGGCTGCGAGCGCGTGTGCGCCCTCCGAATCGAACTGCCACGCTACTCCTTCGGGAAGACGAGGCTGTCGATGCAGACGTCCACCGCCGCAGCGTCGACGCCGATCTGCTCGGTCACGGCCTGGGCCACGGCCTCGCGCACATCGGCGGCGAGCTTGGTGAAGGGGTAGCCGTAGAAGACG
>CAZEHG010000144.1:0-4921 GCA_964512475.1 uncultured Atopobium sp. | reverse complement strand
GCGCGTAGGTGTGGAGCGCGTCGATGATGGCCATGCCGAGCTGACTGGGCTCACAGGGGTCGTTCTTGAGGTATTTGCGCTGGTAGAGCGTATCGATGATGCTCGCGCGCGTGGACTTGGTGCCAAGGCCGCGCTTCTCCATCTCCTGGATGAGCTTGCCCTGGCTGTAGCGCGCGGGCGGCTCGGTCTGCTTGGCGGCGAAGTCCATGGACTCTATGTCGCACACGTCGCCGGCCTTGAGCTCGGGCAGCTGGTCGTCCTTCTTGAGCCCGTAGGGGTAGATGCTGCGGAAGCCCGGGATAGCGAGCACGTTGCCCGAGGCGGTGAAGGGCTCGCCTGCCACATCGAGCGTGACCTTAGTGCCCTCGATGGTCGCGGGGCCCATGAGCGTGGCGAGGAAGCGGCGGGCAATCAGGTTGTAGAGCTTCCATGCCGCGGGCTGGAGCTTGTCGGGATCGGCCGCACCTGTGGGGTAGATGGGCGGGTGGTCGGTCGTCTCCTGCTTGCCGCGCGTTGCCGTGAGCTTGGGCTGGGCAAGAAGCGCGTTGCAGCAGTTCGCGTACTGCGGCACCTTCGAGATGGTGCGCACGCAATCCTTGAGGTCGAGCGAATCCGGGTAGACGGTGTTGTCCACGCGGGGGTAGGAGATGAGGCCGTCCATGTAGAGGCTCTCGGCCAGGCGCATGGTACGCGCGGGGCTGATGCCCTCGGCGGCCGCCGCGGCCTGCAGGCTCGTGGTGTTGAACGGCGCGGGCGGGCGCTGCTGGCGGCTCTTGCTCTCGACGGCCTTGACCTCAGCCTGCTTGGCCTCGGCCACGCGCGCCCAGGAGGCGTCGGCCTCGTCCTTCTTCCAGAAGCGGCCCTCGGCGTGGGCGATCTTGAAGGGGTCGGAGCCCTCGTGAGAGGCCTCGCCCGAGATGACCCAGTAGTCATCGGGCACGAACGCCATGCGCTCGCGCTCGCGCTCGACCACGAGGGCGAGCGTCGGGGTCTGCACGCGCCCGGCCGAGCGCGTATTGCCCAGACCCGAGAAGCGCGCCGTGGTCAGGTAGCGCGTAAGCACCGCGCCCCAGATGAGGTCGATGTACTGGCGGCTCTCGCCAGCGTCGGCGAGGTCCTGGTCGAGGTCGACGAGGTTCGCGAAGGCATGGTCGATCTCGGCCTTGGTGAAAGCGGAGTAGCGCGCGCGGGAAACAGGGACCTCGGGGTTGACGTCGAGCACCTGGCGCAGGGCATCGGAGCCGATGAGCTCGCCCTCGCGGTCGAAGTCGGTGCCGATGACCACCGAGTCGGCCTTCTTCGCGAGGTTCTTGAGGGAGCGGATGATGCCCTTCTCGGCCGGGAGCTTCTGTATCGGAGCCCACACGAGGTACGGGAGGCTCGCGATCTTCCAGCCCTTGATGTCGATACCGTCTGCGAGGTACGGCTTGCGTTTGGACTTGTACGGCGGGCGCTCGAGGCCGTCAGGCAGGTCGGCGGGCATGATCTCGCCCTCGGCGTCGACGGCGAACCAGCCCTCGCGGTCGTTGAACTTGAGCTCGGTCGGGAAGTCGGGCTGCAGGATGTGTCCGCGCAGGCCGATGGTGACACAATCCTCGCCGCCCATCCGGAAACGGTAGACGGGGGTGTCGTAGACCTTGTCCGCCGTGGGCTTGCCCGACTCGGAAAGAAGCCGTGCGATCTGGCCAGCGGCATCGTTCTTCTCGGTGATGATGAGCTTCAAACGTGGTCCTTACTTCGATGGTGCCGGCGTCGCCGGCGTCGTGCAGGTAGCGCACATTATAAAGATAGAAAGGCGGGCGGCAAGGTCTCCCCTGCCGCCCGCTCGCCATGTGGTTGTCGATTAGGCCTCGTTGAAGGCGTGCGCCTCGTAGTCCTCGCGGGTCCACTTGAGCGACGCCTTGCCGTCGCGGGCAATAAGGACATAGCGGGCGACGGCGAGCGCGACCTCGTAGAGGGCGATCAACGCCGCGAACATGAGCAGCATGGTCACGGGGCTGGCGTCCGGGGTGACGACCGCCGAGAGGAGCATGAGCCCCACGTAGACGTAGCGCCACTGGCCGCGCAGCGTGGAATACGGCACCAGGTGGAAAATCGTGAGGTAGAAGATCACGAGCGGCAGCTGGAACGCGATGCCGAAGCCAATCTCGAGCATCATGTAGATGTTCAGGTAGTCCTCGGCGTCCGCGATCGAGTTGGCGAACTCATAGGTCTGGTCGAGCAGCCAGCCGAAGGCTGCGGGCTGGATAATGAAGTAGCAGAAGACCATGCCGATGAAGAAAAGGAACACCATGGCTGCGACGGTGGGCACGACCCACTTGCGCTCGTTCGGCTTGAGCGCCGGCAGGAAGAAGGCCATGAGCTCCCAGATGATGATCGGCGTGCAGATGATCACGGCGAAGAAGCACGCGACCTTGAAACGAATGGTGAAGCCGCCGAGCGCCGTCATGACGGTGAGCTGGCCTCCGCGCATGGCCTCGCTGATCTGGTCGACCATCAGGTCGATGAGCGTGGGCGTGGCGAAGTAGACGACGACGGCCGCCACCAGGACGGAGACGACGATAATGGTGACCCTTCGGCGGAGCTCGCCGAGGTGGTCGAAAAGCGGCATGCGTGCGGGACCGATAGGCATGGGGCTTAGGCCTCCTTCGGGGTGGTGTCGGCGTCTGCGGCGTCAGCGCTGGGGCCGGGGAGGCCGCCGCCGAGGTTCTCGGCTGCTCGGCGCTCCTCGCTGCGCTCGTCGCTCACTTCGTGACTCGCGCCAAGAACCTCGGCGGCGGCCTCCCCGGCCTCGGGCTGAGGCTCGGGCGCGGGCTCGGGGGCCGGGCGCTTCATGGTGTAGAGGTCGGCGACGCTGGGCTTCTTCGGGGCGGCGGGCTCCGCCTCAGAGGTGGGGGCGGAGGACTCGGCTGCGGGGGCCTCGGGGTCGGAGGCGGAGACGGGAGCGACGGCTTCGTCGGCGTCGCTAGACTGATCGGCGGCCTCAGCTGCTTCCTTCTCGGCGGCCTCCTTGGCCTTGCGCTCGGCCTCGAGGCGCTTCTTGCGCTCGGCGAAGGTCTCGGTCTTCTTCGCGGCGGGGGCGGAGGCGCCCCCGTCCTCGATGTCGGCGTCCTCGTCGAACTCCACGCGGCTGCGGTTGGGCTTCTTGTCGCTCATCGCCTCGGTGGCGGGGTCGACGATCTCGGTCTGGACGACCTGCGTGAAGCCTTCCTGGGCGGTCCTGAACTGGCGCAGGGCCCGGCCGAGGGTCTTGCCCATGCCCGGCAGCTTGTCGGGGCCGAAGACCATGAAAGCAAAGAGCAGGATGAGTACGAGCTCTGTTTCTCCGATGCCAAACAACTTCGGTCCCTTCTTTACTGCTGGATGTTGAGGTCACCGGCCACGCCGAGGAGCTCGAGCACGCGGGCGACGTTCTTCTGGGGCTGGGCGACCACGAGCTTCTTGCCCGCCTCGGCGGCGCGATGGGCGGCGCCGACGAGCACGCCGATGCCCGTCGAGTCGATGTAGGTGGTCTGCGAGAGATCGGCCACGAGCTCGCCTGTGGTCTCGGGAAGCGCGGCGTCGAGGGCGGCCCGGAGCTCGTCGGCGTTGGAGACGTCGACCTCCCCGACGACGAGTACCTTGCGAGCGGCGTCTTCGGTGGTCTGGATGGAAAGGCTCATGGAAATCCTCCTAATTCGTGGTAGAAGGTCGTGGTTTACAGGCTCGTGCCGGTCAGTTCGCTCAGGGTGTCGGTGAGGCCTTGGGCGCCCGTGGAGGAGCTGGCGGAATCGTCGGTCACGTCCTCGGAAGACGACTCGCCGGAGTCGCTGGTCTCGTCGGAGGACTCCATCGAGGAAAGGCGCTGGGTCGCGTAGGTCTTCGCGCCGTACTCGTCGTCGGGGTCGGTCTCCTGGGCCTTGGCGTAGGCGGCCTTCGCTGATTCTTCGTCGCCGGAGGTCTCGTAGACCATGCCAAGGTTGGCCCAGGCGGGGCCGTAGTCGGGCGAGGACTCGGTCAGGTCCTTGAGCTGCTGCAGAGCGGACGTGCCGTCCTCCTGGTAGTAGGCGCACAGGGCCTTGTCCACGCGCACGGCGTCGGAATCCTTGATGGCCAGGTACTCGTCGTAGTACTTGACCGCCGTGGAGAGAAGCTCGTTGGCGTGGGAGGTGTCAGAGTCGGTTGAGCCGAAGTAGCGGACGTAGACGCCCCAGGTCATGTAGTCCTTGCCGAGATTGAGCAGGGTGGCGAGGTTGACGGGGTCGGAGGCGTACTTCTCCTCGAGGGTCGAGACCTGGGCGCCGTACTTCTCGTCCGCCTTGGCCACGTAGTCGGTCTCGGAGCTATCGGAATCGGAGCCGGAATCAGAGCCGGAGTCGCTGTCGGAACTGGTCGTCTGCTCGGAGCTCGAGGAGCTGCTGGACGAGGACGAGAAGATGGACGAGAGCGAGGGCAGCATGAGCGAGAGCGCCATGAGCACGGCGAAAACGACGATGAGGGCCTTGCCGGCCGGCCCGATGCTGGAGGTGCTCTTCTTCTTGCTCTGCTGAGCCATGTGACGGCGCCTTTCCTATTGCTGCTCTATCCGCGGGGCGTTCGCCCACAAGTTTATAGAGTATGGCACGAGAAGCGCCAATGCGCCGGAATTCGCCGAATCCCCCACACCGTCACTAGGCGACAGGCTGCCGCCGCAGCAAAAAGGGGCAGGTTTCCCGGCGAGGGAACAGACCCCCGCGGGCGACCCGCCCCAAGATGCAAGATGCTGCGCCGGGAACCTGTCGCCGGCCGTTGCGCTAGCGCGCGGCCTTGGCGAGACGCGCGGAAACCAGCTTGACCGCGACGACGAAGACGTCGAGCGCCTGGCCGAGCTCCTCGAGGGAGGGATAAGTCGGCGCGATGCGGATGTTGGTGTCCTTGGGGTCCTCACCGTAGGGCCAGGTGG
>CAZEHG010000143.1:0-5033 GCA_964512475.1 uncultured Atopobium sp. | reverse complement strand
ATCTTCTTCGTGGTCCTCGCCGCCGGCGAGGTGTTCGCCGAGCCGCTGCTGCGCCTGCTCCAGGTCCCCGACGAGACGCTGCCCGAGGCCCTCGCCTACCTGCGGATCTTCCTCATCGGCATGCCGGCCGTGCTTCTTTACAACTTCGAGGCGGCCATATTCCGCAGCGTCGGAATCACCCGCATGCCGCTCTTCGCCCTCGGCATATCCGCCCTGCTCAACGTTGTTCTCGACGGCATCTTCGTCGCCGTGCTCGGCCTCGGCGCGGGCGGCGTGGCCACCTCCACGACCCTCTGCTACACCATGAGCGCCGCGTTCCTCTTCCTACAGCTGCTGCGCACCGACTCCACCGTCCGCGTCATACCGCGCGACCTGCGGATTGATTGGCCTCTTGCCCGTCGCATCATCAGCATCGGCCTTCCCGCCGGAAGCCAGGGCGCCGTCTTCTCCATCGCGAACATCGTGATCCAGTCGTGCATCAACAGCCTCGGGACCACCGTCATCGCGGGCAGCTCCGCCGCGCTCTCGCTCGAGTACGTCTTCTACAACCTGCAGTCGTCCTTCAGCCAGGCGTGCACCACGTTCGTGAGCCAGTGCAACGGCGCGGGCGACCTGCCGCGCTGCCGGAAAGTCCTCAAGGTCTGTCACCTGCAGGGCACCATCTGCTCGCTCATCGTCATCAGCATCGCCGTCTTCGGCGGCCGTGCCATCCTGCCGCTCTTCAACACCGATCCCGAGGTCATCGAGATCGCCTACCAGCGCCTGTGCTTCATCGTGCCCGCCTACGTGTTCAGCATGCTCTATGAGAACTGTTCCGGGTACCTGCGCGGCTTCGGCATCTCACTCGTCCCGGCGGCCCTCACCGTGGCCGGCGTCTGCGGCATCCGCCTGCTGTGGGTCGCGTTCGTCTTCCCCGCATGGCCCACCTTCACCGCGATCATGGCCGTCTACCCCATCAGCCTCGCGACCACGGCCGCGCTCATGTTAGCAGCGCTCTGCCACTATAGGCCCGTGGCCACGGCTTCTGGCTTGCTTGCTTATCACCGGCTGCCAGATGCAGAAGGAAGAAACGGCGAGCGAACAGCTGGACAAATATCTCGCGATTGAATCTGTGGACAACTTCGTCTCTTCCTCGACGGACTACCTAAAAGCGGTGGTTGAAACCCTGGAGCCAGAAAACCCGAGTCCGTTGCAAGATGCGGCGCGAGCGGTGGCTAATTTGAGCGTAGTCTGCGACGCGCTTATCAATGAGTCTGAAGTGCCTGATAAGTGTCAGGAGATTCACGAGGAATACAAGACTGCCGCTGAGAAGCTCAAGGAAGCGGGCGATCATTACTTAAGCGCGAGCATTGAGCTGCAGTATAAGGACTATATCGGCTATAAGAGGGATCTGGAGAAGGCAACGTCATGCATCAACGATGCGACAGACGCCTCCCTGCGCGCCAAAGATCTAATTAACGAGATACGGGCTTCTGATACGGGTGCGGCTGGCGCGGTGCTTGAGCTTGTAGTTGCCGTACTCGTATAACTTGTACGTACCGCCGCTGACGTAGGTGAGCTTAGCCGGCACCTGGGTGTCCAGCCCCAGCCTGTTGAGTGAGGCGTCGCCCGCAGGCGCCACGGCCCACTTGTTGGCCCGTGCGATGGCGCGCACGACCTCGTCGGCGGCCACGGGCACCTCGGTGCCCATGAGCGCGTTGCGCCCCGACACGTAGTACACCCCGCGCACCGCGCGGGCGAGCTTACCCCTGGCGTGCATACGCCCCAGCACGTTGCCGGCGTTGCGCGCGTTCGCCGCGTCGGAGAAGTCCGCGACCGTGAACGCCTTTCCGGCGCCTATTTCGGCGATGCGGCCGTCGATGGTCTTCACTTCGGTCATGGCCCCTCCCTCCTTTAAATGATGAGTGAAGTCGGCGGGCTTGCGTGAAGTTGGGCATCGGCAGATTGAGCGAAAGTGGCACATGTGCCAGAATCACTCAAAACAAGACGACAGGGAGGCAACATGGAAGTCAAGAGGGACCTGTACCTCAACCGTCTCAAGGACCGCATGCACAACGGCATGATCAAGGTCGTCACGGGGGTACGCCGCTGCGGAAAGACCTACCTGCTCTTCAACCTGTTCGGCGATTACCTGCGCGGCGAGCTCGGCGTGCCCGGCAACCATATCGTCGAGGTGGCCCTCGACACCGACGAGTGCGCTGCCCTGCGTGACCCCTCGGCCCTCGGCGAGCACGTGAGGTCGCGGATTGCGGACGGGCGGTCGCAGTACTATGTCCTTCTCGACGAGGTCCAGTACGCCATCGGCGATGAGGAGCTCTCCGACACGGAGCCACCGCGGCTCTACGGGGTGCTAAACAGTCTGTTGCGCATGCGAAACGTCGACGTCTACGTTACCGGTAGCAACTCGAAGCTCCTCTCATCTGACGTGATGACGCAGTTCCGCGGGCGCGGCGACGAGGTGCGCGTGCGCCCTCTTTCCTTTTCCGAGTTCATGCAGGCCTTCGGCGGCGACGTCTACCACGGCTGGGCCGAGTACGTTACCTTCGGCGGGATGCCGCTCACGCTCGGTATGCACACGGACGAGCAGAAGGCGCGCTACTTGGAGAGCCTGTTCGCGGAGACCTACCTCAAGGACATCGTTTCAAGGCACGGGGTCGCCAAGACCCAGGAGCTCGACGAGCTGGTTAACGTGCTCGCGTCGTCCATCGGCTCCCTTACCAACCCGCCCAAGATCGAGGCCACGTTCAAGAGCGTTCTCAAGTCGAAGATCAGCTCGAACACCATCGCTTCCTATATCGATTACCTCGAGGAGTCGTTCCTCATCGAGGAGGCCGTGCGCTACGACGTCAAGGGCAGGAAGTACATCGGCAGCCCCAAGAAGTACTACTTCGAGGACGTCGGCCTGCGCAACGCCCGGCTCGGCTTCCGCCAGGTCGAGCAGACCCACATCATGGAAAACATCGTCTACAACGAGCTGCGCGCCCGCGGGTTCTCGGTTGACGTGGGGTGCGTCGAGAAGCGCTCGCGGGTGGAAGGCGAACTCAGGCGCAGCCAGCTCGAGGTAGATTTCGTGGCGAACCTCGGCAGCAGGCGCTACTACATCCAGTCGGCGCTTTCCCTGCCCGACGCCGAGAAGGAGGCACATGAGAAGGCATCGCTTCGCGAGGTGGCTGACAGCTTCAAGAAAATCGTGCTGATCCGCGACGTGGTCAAGCCGACCCGCGACGAGGGCGGCATCATCACGATGAGCGTCTACGATTTCCTGCTCGACGAGAACAGCCTGGAGCTCGTCTAGGGGACGGCGGGTATCGGCGGGATTTCATCAGCGGGCGATGACGGGTTGCCGGGAACGGGGCTTCCATCACACCGACGCTCAAGGGCGTGCTGGAAGACTTCAGAAAAGCACGTGGTGTCGCGCGTGTTCAACCCCGACGAGCTGGAGTACCTGGACAGCTACATGAGGAAGTAGACGCCGCGTAAAACTGCTGCCATCCCCGTTATTTGGGCCTGGAGGCTGCTGAAGGGGGCGAAAACACGGTCTTGGGCCGTTTGCGCCCGCCGCGATCGAGCCGTCTCTCTCTGTTATATGCACTTCCTCTTGAATCAACCATGCTACAAAGCACTAGCACGAGAAATCAGGGGGGACGAAACGAAGACGATCGATGAATTGGCTGCCGCGAACAACGGCTTCCTGACCGCGTCGGCGACCAGAGATAACGGCGTCCAAAGCCGCGATGTCGCGGACGCGGGGGCCGACCCGGCACCGTGGTCGCGCCTTTAAAGCCCCGGCTTGCGCGTGTACGGCAGCGAGTCGCGGATAAACGCCATGCTCCGGTCGTAGTCGCCGGCAACGATACAGCTGTACAGCGCGTCAAGCACGAACTGCACCGAGATGTGGGACGCGAACTGCGTGATGCGGTGCAACGTGCTCTCAGAGTCGCCCACCATGAGGTACACGTCGAGCCCCGGGTTGCGGTCGCGGGCCATCGGCGCACCGATGAGGACGATCGGCGTGCCGCGCGACGTCAGCACAGGAAGGACCTGTGCCAAGATCTCGTTGACGCCGGAGTAGGTTATGGCCACCGCCACATGCGTCCCGTCCGAGGTGAGCGCGCTTCTCACCTGGCGCTCCTGGCTCGCGTGGCAGGTCGCGACACGGCCCGCCGAGAGCAGCCGGTCGGTGAACATCTGCGCAGGGTAGAGATTGTGCGACTGGGTGTACAGGTCGACGACGGACGCCTCGCGGAGCAGGTCCGCCGCGCGGCCGAGCTCGGCCAGGTCGAGCACCTCGAGCGTCTCCTCGATGGCGCCCGCATAGAGCGACTTCAAGCCGCCGCAGACGCGCTCCGGGCCCCAGCCCTCGTCGAAGGGGAAGTCGAAGTCGACCCCCTCGACGTCCTCGCGACGCGCCGTCGCGCGGGCGAGCTCGACCTTGAGCTCCTTGAAACCCTCGAGCCCGAGCTTCTTGCACAGGCGGTGCACCGTGGCGATGGACGTGGCCGAGGCCGCGGCGAGTTCCTTGATAGACGTGGTCTGGATCCGCTCCCCCATCGCGAGCACCGCCGAGGCGAGCTGGCTCTCGGTTGGGGTGAGGTCGCGGGCCTCGCGCAGGCGCCGGCGAATGTCCATGGGTGCTCCTCTCGCGCGACACGAGGCGGTGGTCCCGCGACCGCCTTGCCGCAAGGTGTCAAAACGTTTCAGCAACACTCTAACCAATCACGCAACCTGCGAAAAGAAGTATCAGCAATCCTGATACCTCGCACATTCGCCGAACTTTGAGCGATACTCCACATGACCGTATTTTCAACCGATTGGAGCATCATGGCAGACACCACCAAGCGTTTCCCCGACGGCTTCCTCTGGGGCGGCGCGACCGCCGCGAACCAGTGCGAGGGCGCCTACAACGTGGACGGCCGCGGCCTTGCCAACGTCGACGTGACCCCGCACGGCCCCGAGCGCTTTGCCGTGGTCTCTGGCCAGCGCAAGATGCTCGACTTCGAGGACGGCTACTACTACCCCGCCCAGACCGGCAT
>CAZEHG010000142.1:0-5093 GCA_964512475.1 uncultured Atopobium sp. | reverse complement strand
GGGGAATACTCGCTTAGCAGGCGAGCACCTTCGGCCTCTCGGTCAGCTCTCCAAAATGGTGCTTGAGAATCATAACGCATAAACGGCGTTTTAACCAACTAGGCTGGCGAGAAAATCATCGTCGACGGCAATATCGCCTCGGTGCGCGGCCACGGCGTCCCACGAGAACGCGGCGATAAGGTCCTCGGCCCCCGCCCGGCATCCCGGCTTGACGAGGCCGACCGCTGCCGCGAGCGCGCCGAGGATGGCCTCCGGCGCCGTTCCGCGCTCGCGAAGCGCTCCCAGGTCGAGGTCGCGGTCGCGCTTGGAGAGCCGCCGGCCTTCTGGCGCCACGAGCAGAGGCACGTGTCCGTATGCCGGCGTCGAGAAGCCCAGGAGCCCCGCGAGGTACGTCTGGCGCGCCGAGGAGCCCAGCAGGTCCCGCCCGCGGACGACCTGGTTCACGCCCATGAGCGCGTCGTCGACCACGACGGCCAGCTGATAAGCGAAGACGCCGTCGCTACGGCGCACGAGGAAGTCCCCGCACTCGTGGGCGAGGACCTCGGACTGCGGCCCGAACGCGAGGTCGCGCCAGCGTACGGTGCCCGCGGGGTCGTCCGCGGCGGGGACCTTGAGGCGGGTGGCCGGCGGGCGCGCGGCGGACCTTCTTGCCACCTCGGCGGCGGCGAGGCCTCGGCAGGTGCCCGCGTAGAGGTAGGTGCCGTCCGAGGCGTGCGGGGCGGTGGCGGCATGGAGCTCGGCGCGGGTGCAGAAGCACGGGTAGGTGAGTCCGCGCTCATCGAGCGCACGGACCGCGTCGGCATAGATGCCGTTCCGCTCGCTCTGGAAATACGGCCCCTCGTCCCAGCCGAGGCCCAGCCACTCGAGGTCGTCCATGAGCAGGTCCGCGTTCTCACGCCGCTGGGCCCGCGGGTCGAGGTCCTCGATGCGCAACACGAGCTCGCCGCCCGCCGAGCGCGCGGAGAGCCAGGCCATGAGGGCCGAGAAGACGTTGCCCAGGTGCATGCGCCCCGACGGCGTGGGGGCAAAGCGGCCTCGTACGCGCGCCCCGGCCGCGCCGGTCTCCGACGCATCCCCGCCCTTCTCGCCGGCCATCAGCCGAGCTCCTTGGAGTAGACGTACAGGTTGAGCCCGGGTTCGGCGCGCGAGGGCTCCTCAAGCTGGCGGGTAAGCCCCAGGTGGTCATAAAAGCCCACGTCGCAGGCATCGTCCGTTATGAGGAAGAAGCCCGTGCGACCGGTGTCGCGCACATGGTCGGCGACGGCCTGGACAAGCCGGCGGCCCATGCCCATGCCGCGCGCGTCCGGGCTCACGATCAGTAGCTTTATCTCGGCGCCGGAGCCGACGCCGCCGGCCTCCGCATAGCGCCGCGCCAGCGCGCCCTCCTCGGCCTCGAGCCCCGCGACGTCGATGCCGAACCGCGTCCCAGGCGCCACCTCGGCAAGAAGGGCTTCTCGCCGCTCGAGCCATCGGTCGCGCGCCTCGCCGCCCCGCGCCCCGCGCGAGACGAGCACGGCGCCCATGAGCTTGCCGTCGACCTCGCCCACGAGGCCCCAATCGGCGTCCATGAGGTAGTTGCAGACCGTGGCCTCGGAAACCAGGCGCCCGATGCCCGGCTCGAGGTCGGCGTGCCACTGCCGCTGGAAGAGCCGTGCCGTCCGCTCGACGTCGCGCTCCTCGAAGCGGCGGAATATGAGGGAGCTTGCCGTCGGCATCGGCATCAAGTCCTATCGTCTCTCGTGCCCTTCGGGCCCAGGCTTCCCGGCACCCATACGGATGCGCACGGGCCGAACGAGTATGTTTCCCTCGAGAATAGTACTTGAGCAACGGATATATATATGAGTTGGCCCTCGCCGCGCTCGTAGACCTCGCTCCCCCTACCCCATTGATGAGGCGGCCCCGGCAGCGCTCGTAGACACCGTCCCCCTACCCCATTGCCGGTTCAGAAATTGTTGTCCCCCTAACAATACAACGGTTGCGCACTTTCTCTCCACACGGAATACAAGAAGGGGAATCACCTGCCGTTTATTCACAACGTCCAACTACCATTCATCCAACAAATACGAACAACCCTATGTGCAGGTAATACTTTTCGTTGTAATATCCGTCCAAGGATTCGGCATGGCATGTCACTGAATGGAGTGAATCGTGAGCGATACTGAGCAGAATGAAGCTAAGGTTGAGAGGGGGTTCAAGGTGACGCCGTCGGGGCGCGCAATCCTCGCTTATCTGGAGGAGCACGACGGGGAGGCCGTCTCTAAGGCCGCCATCGCCGCCGAGATCGGCCGTTGCGAGAAGACCGTCGACCGCCTTATGTCCAAGCTGCGCGAGGAGGGCTACGTCGAGGCCGAGTCCCACTGGAACGAGAGGGGAGCCCAGCTCGCCAACTCGTACAAGCTCAAGCGCCGCTAAGGCCCGAGCCGCCGGCGCCGGCCGGCAGCGCCCGTCCAAGGACGGATGCGCAAAGACGCGCTACATTGATGGGGTCGCCCGCCTTCATGGCCGGCGGCCCTTCTTTGTGGATAGACGAGGATATGGCGGCGCCGGCGCGCCGCGAACGCGGACGGGGAGAAGAGCCCATGGCCGACAACGGCTCCCAGAGAACCTGGAACATCAAGCAGATCATCGACTGGACCTGTGGCTACCTCGAGCGCCATGGCGACGAGCACCCGCGCCTCTCGGCCGAATGGCTGCTCTGCGACGTGATGGGCCTTTCGCGCGTCGAGCTCTACGTCAACTACGACAAGCCGCTCTCGGAAGACGAGCGCGCCCGCATGCGCGCGGCAGTCCAGCGCCGCGCCGCCGGCGAGCCGCTGCAATACGTGACCGGCGAGACGGCCTTCCGGCACATCGTCCTGCGCTGCGAGAAGGGCGTGCTCATCCCTCGGCCTGAGACCGAGCTGCTGGTGGACGCCGCGCTCGAGGGGGTTGACGCCGCCGCGGCTGCTGCCGGGGGGTTGCCTTCGCGCGTGCTCGAGGTGGGCTGCGGCACGGGTTGCGTCGCGCTCTCCGTGGCGGCGGAGCGTCCTGGCACCAGGGTCACTGCCACCGACCTCTCGCCCATAGCCTGCGACCTGGCGCGCCGCAACCGCGATTCCCTCGGCCTCGGCGAGGCGGTGGACGTCGTGGAATGCGACCTCGCCTCCGGGGTGGCTCCCGAGCTCATGGGGACCTTCGCGGTCCTGGTGAGCAACCCGCCCTATATCCCGACGGCGGTCCTGGCCGAGGAGGTTCCCGCCGAGGTAAAGGACAACGAGCCGCAGCTCGCGCTCGACGGCGGCGCCGACGGGCTGGACGTGTACCGTCGGCTGCTCGAGCTTGCCCCGTGCGCGCTCTGCCCGGGCGGCATGCTCGCCTGTGAGCTCTACGAGGGGCACCTGGACGCGGCGGCCGACCTGGCGCGCGTCCAGGGCGGCTGGGCGCGCGTCGAGGTGCGCGACGACCTCACGGGCAGGCCGCGCATCCTCGTGGCGGTGCGCGAGGGGAGCCTGCCGGCGGAATCCCCCGTCGCCGCCGAGAAGGTCGTGCGCGTCGACGTCGACGACCCTGCCCCCGAGGCGGTCGCGCGCATAGCCGATGCCCTGCGGGCCGGCGGGGTTGTCGCGCTGCCGACCGACTCGGTCTACGGGCTTGCCTGCGCGGTCGAGCCCGAAAACCCCGCCCACCGGCGGATCTTCGGCATCAAGCGGCGCTCCCTCTCGCAGACCCTCCCTTGGTTCGTCTCGCGAGAGGGCGGTCTCGAGCGCTGGGGCAGGGACGTGCCCGGGTACGCCCGCAGGCTCGCCGACCGCTACTGGCCGGGTGCCCTGACCCTCGTGGTCCGCGCCGCCGACGACGTGGACCACGAGTACCTGCAGGCCGCGAACCCCCTGCACCCGGAGGAGGGCGGCACGGTGGCCCTGCGCGCGCCCGGCTCCGAGCTCGTGGAGGCGCTTCTCGCCGAGCTTGGCCGTCCCCTCGCTCAGACGAGCGCAAATCTCCACGGGCGCCCGGCGGCTACCTCGGCCGCGGGGCTCGACCCCGCGATCGTCTCGGCGGTTGACCTGGTGGTCGATGGGGGAGAGGCCCCTCTTGCCGAGGCGTCCACCATCGTGGACTGCACGGGCCCCGTTCCCGCGGTCCTGCGTCCCGGCGCCGTCGACCCCGCGGAGCTCCTCGCGTACCTGCGCGGCTAGCGAGCGGCCTGCGGCGCCCGGATCGGCCCCTGCGCCGTCCACACCGCCCGCCCCGCCGACGCGTTTCCACCCGACGGCGCGCGTTACCCGCATGTGACCCGACCTGGCCGTCCGCCTGCCAGCCGCGCGCCCGCGTGTTAACCTCTACACTATCTGCCTGCGATACGGAAAGGAACGCACATGCGCATTGCTGTCGCCTGCGACCACGGCGGGTTCGTCCAGAAAGACGCCGTCGTCGAGCATCTTCGCTCCCTCGGTCACGAGGTCTTCGACCTCGGCACCAATTCGGAGGAGTCCGTCGACTACCCCGACTACGCCGACCGCGCGGCCCGCATGGTTTCTCGCGGCGAGGCCGACCGCGCCGTCCTTCTGTGCGGCACCGGCATCGGTATCTCGATGACGGCCGACAAGGTCCCCGGCGTCCGCGCCACCCCGGTCCAGACGGTCAAGTTCGCCGAGCTCGCGCGTCAGCACAACAACGCCAACGTCATCGGCCTCTCGGGCCGCTTCGTGAGTCTCGAGGACAACCTCAAGCTCGTCGACACCTTCCTCACCACCGAGTTCGAGGGCGGCCGCCACGCGACCCGCGTCGAGAAGATCATGCGCGAGGACGACCCCGCCTTCCAGGGCGTGGACGCATAGCGCCCCCAGCGCTTATTGCCGACATCGGGCGGCCTTGCGGCCGCCCGAGCTACATTTAGGAGGACGACCGTGGACTTCAGCAACCTCTCTGCCCAGGACCCCGAGATCTATTCCGCCATCGATGCCGAGCTGCGCCGCCAGCGCGAGTCGATCGAGCTCATCGCCTCAGAGAACTTCACCAGCCTCGCTGTCATGGAGGCCATGGGCTCCTTCCTTACCAATAAGTACGCCGAGGGCCTGCCCGGCAAGCGCTACTACGGCGGCTGCTGGGCCGTC
>CAZEHG010000141.1:0-5152 GCA_964512475.1 uncultured Atopobium sp. | reverse complement strand
GGCGGCGTCGAGGATGCTGAAGTCGGAGTGGTTGTGCAGGTGAACGAAGGCCATGTGACGCTTTCCTAAGGTGTCGAGAGGGTCGGTTTTCCAGTGTAGCGCCCAGGCGGCGCCGGCGGGGCGGCGGCCGGGCGAAGCCAACATCACACCATGCCCGTGTGGGAAAGAAACGCCCCGCGGCGATGCCGCGGGGCGCACTTGAATGGCTATATGTTTAATCTAGCCGCGACGGCTCCTGGAAACGACGGAGGCGGCGCAAGCAGCAACTCCAGCTGCCCCCGCAGCGATCAGGGCTACACAGGAGGACGGGTCGCCCGTCTTGGGCACGCCAGGCTTCTTCGCGGAGGCCTGCTTCTGGCCGTCCCCACTGGTCGGGGTCTTCGGCTGCGGGTCCTGCTCGCTCACCGTATAGCTCACGGTCGGGACCGGGAACTCAACGGAGTCGCCCTCGTTGCCCATGCTGTCGCAAGGGTAGAGAACCGCGCTCTCGTTCGTCTCGAAAGTGTAGGTGCCGGGCTCGGTCGGAACGTTGACGAGCTTGACCCTGTAAGTGAGCTTGACGGGAGCGAAGTTGGAGACGTTCTCGTTGAACGTCCAGGTGAACTCGTCCGCAGCGGAATCGTAGACGACCTTGAAGCGGTAGTTCTCGCCGCTGATATCCTGCGAGGCGTCCTTGGCGCCGAAATACGTCACGTTGCCTTCCGACTTGGACTCGAGCTCCACGTTGCCAACGGAGAGCTTCAGCGAACCGGGCACAAAGTCGAAGCTCGTTCCCATCTTGTCCTCAACCGTCGAGCCGGCACCGACGGCGTAGAAGACCTCGTTCTTGATGTCGGAAAAATCAAGGCTCGCGCCGTCATTCAGATAGTTCATGAAAGAGTGCGAGTCGTCCGCGTTGCCAGCCCCGGCCGAGCCGTCCTCCGTCGCAATCGAGTATGCGTTGTAACCGGCATCCTTTATCTGCTGCCAAACCTGATCGGCGTAATAAAAAGCCATATCGCGGTTATTGGCCGTCCTCTTCTCACAGGGCTGCGACTTGAAGTCATCGCTGGGGATTCCCTGATTGAAGTTCAGGTCGTAATTACAGTGATAGTCATAGCTGTCGCCATTGCTCTCGGCGTTTCTCGCCTTGACATCCGCCAGGTAGCTCTTCCAAGCGTCCACGTCAGAGGTATCCTTTGGCCTGGTGACATTCACCTCGGAATAGGCGTCCGGGTTATAGAGCCCCTGATCGTTAAAGCCGCCAGCAGCATTCCTGTAGTTTTCCAAACTATAGTAAGAGCGGGTGTACGGCGTGTCGCTCGCCCAATCGCCGTCCTTGCTGTACAAATAGGTTGAGCCGTCGGAAATCAGAATCAGGTATTTGCGAGCCGCCGAAACGTCTTCATGCTCATCCAGGGCCTCTTTGCCCGCAAGAAGCCCTGCATGGATGTTCGTTCCGCCAGAGTATTTGGTCTGCATGGCGGACTCGATGGCATCAAAGTCCTTTGAGAGGTCGAACCACTCAGACTTGAACGCCTGACGCTTGAATTTAACGATGCAGACGTTCACGGCGGCGCCGCTCTCGCTGACGGAAGCTTTCAGCTCCTCAAGCAAGGAAAGCGACTGCTCGACAACCTCATCCGCAGCGGAGCTTGAGCCGTCCATAACGAACACGATCTCGGAAGCGAGGCTCTCCTCTGCGCTCGGCACCGAGAGGGTGACCGTGGACTCGAGATTGCCGTCAAGGTCAGTCGCGGTCTTGCCAGCCTTCTCAAGCTGAGTAGTTACCCCCTCTGCAGCATAGGACGTGACGCCCGAGCCGAGCGTTCCGACGGCGACCACCGCCGCGAACACAACTGCCAACGCACCGCGAAAAGCTCCGCGGGCATTCTTTAGTGCCTGCATCTTTATCCTTCTCTCTAACCACCTAAAAAAGGGCTGAAAACATAGATTTAGGAATATCAGCACCTCAAAACGTTGTCAAGGCTTTTGTGCCCCCTCCGTAATGATTGTTTATCAAATGCGCCGGCAAGCGGGAGGGAAACGCAGCTCGGGCAACGACGGAGGAGGTGCCTCGCGCGATATTCCCGGCACCACCGCCCTCGATTGGATTAGTGGGTACGCCGCCCCTCGACCGCGCAACGGCACGCTCAGCAGGATGCGGATTTGACGGCGTCGACGATGGCGCGGGCCATGACGTCGGCGGCGAGCGTGCCCGCGACGTTCACGTCGGCATCGACCGAACCGACGGACGCCGCATAGATGGTGTCGCCGTCGGCGAGGGTGCCCACCGGGTTGATGCAGCGCGCATAGGCGTTCCTCGCCATGGAGGCGAGCTTGCTCATCTCCGCCTTGGTGAAGGACCCGTTGGTAACGATGGCGCCGATGGTCGTGTTGCCGGTGAACATGTCGGTCTGCTTGCTGATCTTATACAGCTCGGTGCGGGTATCCACGAGCTCGGATCCGTCCTCGGACCTGAGGCCCGCGATGCGCTCCCCGCTCGCGGGGTCGTAGACGTCGCCCAGCGCGTTCACGGCCACGACGGCCGCCATCTTAAGCTCGCCGAGCTGCGCGGCATAGATGCCGAGGCCAGAGTTCGAGGAGCGCTCCATGCCGCAGATCTTGCCGACGGTCGCGCCGCAGCCGGCGCCGTAGTCGCCGCTCTTCGGGGCGTTCGCCTCCGCGTTCTTGCACGCCTCGTAGCCCATATCGGCATCCGGGCGCACATCGGCGCTGCCATAGGCCAGGTCGTAGAGACAGGACCCGAGAACGAGCGGCACCTTCGCGTAGCCCGTGTCGTAGCCGAGGCCGTGCTCCTCGAGATAACGCATGACGCCGTCCGCCGCGGCGAGCCCGAAGGCCGAGCCGCCCGCGAGCATGATGGCGTTCGCGGGGTTGTCCGCCGTCGTCGGGTCGGCGAGGTGCGTCTCGCGCGCGGCGGGGCCGCCTCCCGAGACATCGATGCCGACCTTGGCCCCCTCGTCGAAGATGAGCACCGTCACGCCCGTCTTCGCCTCGGCATCCTGGGCGTTACCCACGCGCAGGCCGTCGATGTCAGTGATGTTTATCTCGCTGAATAGGTCCTGGCTGTCCATTCCGTCTCCGTCCTCCGTGGTATTACCCGTGCGCGCACAGCCGGTCAGCGTCGCCGCGGCGCCGGCCGTGGCCGCGCCCGCGACGAAGGCCCTTCTCGTCACGCCGTCCGTCCTCCTCAAGCCCACTCCAATCTTCGGCACCGCAAAAAGCGTAGCATGCGCCGAGCCGGCCGCGGAGCTACGCCGTGAACTCGTAGCGCACCGCGAGGGGCTCGCCGGGGGCATTCTCGTCCTCGCGCTCGACGCAGACGAAGGCGCACGAGACGCGGGCAAAGCCCTGGCTCAGGAGCACGCGTGCATAGAAGTCCGCCTGCATGGCGTGCCGCTCGCGCACCTCGTCGGCGCCGAGGCCCGCGTCGCCCGTCTTGTAGTCGACCACCAGCGCCTCGTCGCTCCCGGCATCCGTGCAGAGAAGGTCGATGGCGCCCTCGAGGAACTCGCCGTGCTCCGACGGCATCCTCACGAAGAAGGGCGCCTCGGGGCGCACCTGCCCGTGGGAGAGCGCCTCGGCCCGGACGGCCGAGCGCGACCAGCGGCCGAGCGCGGCCTCGAGCCGGGAGCGGGCGCGCGCCGAGAGGTTCCAGCGCCTCGACGCCGCGTCGACACGCTCGCGGCCGACCTCGTGGCCGCACTCCGCCATGGCCTGCGCGAGCTCATGGAAGGCGGACCCGAGGTTCGTGGCGCGGTCCTCGTCTGCCGCCCGAGGCGCCCCCAGCTCATCGGCGGCGCGTTCGCGGGGGCTCGGCGCCGGCGCCCGGCCGGCGGTGCCCGCCTCGGCCGCACGCGCGGAGCTGTAGCTGTAGACGCCCTCGCGGGGGCGCCAGGGCGCCACGGGCCCGGAGGCAGGCTCGGTCTCGACGGCGAAGAGCCCGAAGCCGGGCGCGCCGTCGCGGGGCGCGCCGTCTCCGCCCGCCGCCACGAGGACAGCGGAGGCGTCGGCGGGCAGCTCGCCCTCGAGCGCCGGGAAGGAGCCGCCCGCGTCGCAGCGGACGACCTTCTGGGCCCCGGCGCCGTCCGCGTCGACGCGGACGCACCTCACGCGCGCCGGGGCTCCGCCCCCGTAATCCACCGACGTGAGGCCCGCGGCCGGGGCCTCACGCGCTCCCGTGAGGGCGAACAGAGCGTCGGAGGCCAGAGCCGAGGAGATGCCCTCCTTACCGGAGGCCCCGTTGACGCCGAGGATGAGCACCTCCCGCGCGCGGGTCATGGCGACGTAGAGCAGGCGGGCCTTCTCCTCGGCGGCGCCTTGGGCATCGAGCTCCCGCAGTGCCGCGTAGGTCGAGGCGAGCGGGAGCGGCCGTCCCAGCTGCAGGTCCTCGAGGGCCTCCTCGGCGTCGATCTGGCCGAGCTGCTTCCTCAGGCGCGCCGTCTCCTTCGCGTCAAGCCCGAGCGGCGCCAGGACGAGCCGAGCGGCGGCGCCCCGCACGGCCGGGACGACGGCCAGCGACGAGGAGTCGCGCGGCGCCCCCCAGCACTCGGCAACGGCGCACACCGGGAACTCGAGGCCCTTGGAGGCATGGATCGTCATGATCCGCACCGTGCCGCCGCCTGTGGCGTCAGCGCCCGCGAGGGAGGCCGGGGCGATCTTCGAGGCGGCGAGCCACCGGTCGAACTCCTCGGCCGCCCGGACGCAGCCGAGTCCCATGGACTGCGTGAGGTCGCGGATGTAGCGGATCGCGGCGAGCACGTTGGCCGCCCGCGCCGTCCCCTCGGCGCCCTGGCCCTGCAGCCTCGCGAGCCAGCCGGAGTCGCGCACGGCGTCTGCGCAGACGTCCGCGACGGGGCGCGTCGCCGCCTGGCGCCAGGCGCGGCAGACGACCTCGTGCGCGCGGGCCAGGCGCCCAGAGGGCTTGTGGCCGGGGAGCAGCTCCAGGGTGGCGAGGCCCTGGTCGATCGGCCTCTTCGTCGGCGCCGGGAGCTTCTCCTGAAGGCGCGTCCCGAGCTCGCAGAGATCGTCGGCGTCTATGCCGAACATCTCGCTCGCGAGCAGCGGGAAGAGCCCGGACTGGGTGTCGGCCGGGTTCGCGAGGGTATGGAGAAGCGCGCACATGACCTTGACCTCGGGCGTCGAGGTG
>CAZEHG010000140.1:0-5170 GCA_964512475.1 uncultured Atopobium sp. | reverse complement strand
AGAACGCGAGCCTCGCCCGCCGCTACGTGGAGCAGCGCTTCGCCGAGGCCCACGAGCGCATCGACGACCTGAGCTGGCTACGCTTCGACCGCATCGGCATGAGGCTGCTCGGCAAGCAGGCGCTCTCGGCAACCGAGTGGCTTTACCTGCGCCTCTGCATCACCGGCTCGGGCGACAAAAACGCGCGCTACGTCATGGTCGACGAAGTCCAGGACTACACGGTGGCCCAGCTCATGGTGCTCGCGCGACACTTCTCGCGCGCGCATTTCCTGCTTCTGGGCGATGAGCACCAGGCCATCTTCGAGGGGACGGCAAGCTTCGCGCAGATGCGCGAGTTGTTCGAGGAGACGCACGGCCAGGTCGAGGAATGCCACTTGCTCACGAGCTACCGCTCCAGCCCCGAGATCACGGCCATGTTCACGAGCCTGCTCGACCACGACGAGCAGCTGCGCCTCACCTCGGTGCACCGCGGCGGCGTGCCCCCCGTCGTGCGCGAGCTGGACGCCGGCGACGTCGACGGCTACGTGGCCGAGCTGCGGCGCATCGCCGAGGAGGCAGCCGGCGAGGAGGGCCTCACCGCCATCGTCGCCGAGAGCGACTCGCGCGTGGGTTGGCTCCACAAGCGGCTCGGCGAGCGCGCCGAGGTCCTGGGCAAGGACTCCGACCTGCCCAAGGCGGGCGTCGTGCTCCTCTCGCTGCGCGTGGCAAAGGGCCTCGAGTTCGACCACGTCGTCATCCCCGACGCACAGGCCGACGTCTACCCAGACACCCCGTTGTCACGGCGCCGCATGTACACCGCCATCAGCCGCGCCATGCACCGGGTGACGGTCCTCTCGCAGGGCCCCATGACGCCGCTTTTGGCGTAGAGAAGCGGGGGGCAGCGACCTACCAGCGATCTCGCCAACCCGGCGGCCACACCCGCTCATAGCAAAAACCGCCCGCCGGCATACCTTGCCAGCGGGCGGTCTTCTTACGTGCGCCTGCGCAAAACGCTGCGCCGAGGTCAACGCCCCCGCGAGGCCGCGCACATGAAGACCGCGTTCACCGGGATCTGGAGCAGCTGCATGGGGAAGAACTTCTTGCCTAGCAAGGGAATCTGGGCGCCGGCAAACACGAAGTTGATCAGGAAGGCGCACATCGCGAAGCTCACCTGCGGGAACTGCAACGAGAACGCGTACGGCACGCTCGAGATCTGGGAGGTGCCCATGCCCACCTTGGTGATGAAGGCGATGCCGACGGAGCTAGTCAGAATGCCCAGGCAAAACCAAAAAGGTCCTGCGCCCGAGGTTTCCGTGTTGAAGCCTGCTTCTTTGCTTCGCATTCGGCCTCCGCGCTCATCGAAGACCGCCCGGCAAGGCCCTGACGAATGAACTCTGACATTTCGCACTTTAAAATGCAGCTCGTCGAATAGCCACGCAATCCGCATCGGCATTTGCCCAGTTGAATTGTCACGACTCCTCGACCCTACTCAGCGATTCAGTATTTAAAGTGCGAAATGTCAGAGTTTAATTTGATTCGGCGGGACGAAGCGGCCACGTTGAGCCGTTTGTGGACGCGGGGCCTGTCACCGGGCCCCAAAGCTACAATCACAGAGAGTGAAACCTTCAGCCGAGGCCCAGCAAGGAGTCCTTATGCGCGACCTTCCCTCAAGCCCGCTCGGTACCGGTAGCGGCAACGAGCAAAACCGCAGGCGCGGGACGCGACGCGCCGACGCCGGAACTTCGCGGCCGCTTCATCAGGCAACGCCCCGGCAGCAGCGCTCCCCCCAATCGCAGCCCACGCCCCAGGGGCAACGCCGCGCAGCTCAGCACGCGCAGCATGCCCGCCCAAAGGCGCACGGCACCCGCCGCCGCTCCACGCCGATACCTCAGATGCCTGACGCGACGCAGCAAAGAAACGCCGCTCGTCGCAGGGCAGTTGCGCAACGCAAGCCGACCAGCCGGCCTCGGGCCCTCGTCCCCGCCTTCATCGCCATGGCCGTCGTCACTGTCCTCGCCATCGGCAGCCTCGCCGCCTCGCGCAACGCCCCCGCCGAACAAACCGCAGCCGACGCCTCCGCGGAGACCGAGGCCGCGCAGGTCGTCCAGCCCACCTCAGTGCACTTCGTCGCCGTTGGCGACAACCTCCCCGAGGAACAGATCGGCGCCTGGGCCGACGCCCAGGCCGGCACGACGGGCGACGGCCTCTACGACTTCACGGTGCTCTATGCCCCCATCAAGGACTACATTGAGTCCGCCGACCTCGCCTACGTCAAGGAAGAGACCCACTGCGGAGGGGACGACATCGGCCCTAAGGGCTACCCGTCCTTCAACACGACCGACGCCATGGCGGACGCCATCGTGAGCACCGGCTTCGACCTCGTGGCCTCCGCCTCCAACCACAGCTACGACTGGGGTTACTTCGGAGCGAATGATCACTCCTGCGAGCTGTGGAAGACCAAAGATGTCGTCTTCACCGGCACGGCGGACTGCGCAGAGGACGCTGCCAAGATCGCGACCATAGAGAAGAACGGCATCACCTTCGCGCTTCTCGACTACACCTACGGCGTCAACGGCTACGAGCAGTCCGACCTGCCGAGCTATGCCGTCAACTACATCGACAAGGACCGCATCGCCACCGACGTCGCCGTCGCCAAGCAGCAGGCAGACGTCGTCCTTGTAGCCATGCACTGGGGCACCGAGAACCTCATGGAGGCGGACGAGACCCAGACCGAGTACGCCCAGTACCTCGCCGACCTCGGCGTCGACGTCGTGCTCGGCTCGCACCCGCACGTGATCGGCCCCATGCGCTGGGTCAAGGGCAAGGACGGCAACCAGACGCTCGTGGCCTACTCACTCGGCAACTTCGTTTCTCGCCACGAGGCCCCCTCACCCAAGAACGAGCTCGAAGGCATGCTGAGCTGCGACTTCGTGCGCGCGGAGGACGGGACCGTGAGCGTGCAGAACGTCGTATGGACCCCGCTCGTCAACCACACGGACGGCGAGACCTTCGCCGTCTACGCTCTCAAGGACTACACCAACGAGCTCGCGGAGCAGGACTCGGTCTTCTCCGAGCTCGAGGACCCGGTCGCCTGGCTCAGGCAGACGAGCGAGGACGTCGTGGGCGGCGGCTTCGACATCGACGCCTAGGGATCGATCCGAGGCTCCGCCCGCCGCGCTTCTTACCAAGAAAGAAGAAAGAGGAACAAGGTCATGGCCATCAAGAACATCGTCTTCGACATGGGAAACGTCCTCATGCGCTTCGACGGCCCCTACTTCGCCGCGCAGTTCACCGACAGCGAGGCCGATGCCGCCGAGCTCAACCGCGCCCTCTTCGGCAGCCCGACCTGGAGCCTGCTCGACTCCGGCACCGTGAGCTACGAGACCATGCTGCGCGTCGCCCGCGCCCACCTGGACGAGCGCCTCTGGCCGAACCTCGACGCGTGCTTCGCCGGCTGGGCCGCCCACTCCACCCCTATCGACGAGACAAACGCGCTCGCCGCCGAGCTCAAGGCAGAGGGATACGGCATCTACCCGCTCTCCAACGCCGGAACGCGCATCCATGAGCAGCTCGACCACATGCCCGCCTGGGACCTCATGGACGGTGCCGTGGTCTCGGCCGAGGAGCGCATGATGAAGCCCGATCCCGGCATCTACGCCCTTCTCTGCGAGCGCTACGGCCTCGACCCCGCTGAGTGCCTCTTCGTCGACGACAACGCCGACAACTGCGAGGGCGCCCGCGTGGCCGGAATGCGGGCCGTCCGCTACACCGGCGACGCCTCCGTCATTCGCGACGCGCTCTAGAAAGAGGGGCCGCGCCGCCGCCACGAGAGCCGCCGCACAGCCCCGCCGCCGCACGGCCCCGCCGCACGGCCCTGCCGCCGCACGGCCCCGCCGCCGCCACGAGAGCCGCCGCACGGCCCTGCCGCCGCACGGCCCCGCCGCACGGCTCACCGCCGCGCTTCCCCCACCGCCGCGCTACCCCCGCCGAAACAGTTTCGCAACCGAACGTAACCAACATCTGTTGCGGGACGCAAAAGGTCCTTAACACATGACCGATACGCTTTTGCTGGACAAAAAACCGTTGAGCAGGAGCGCATATGGAAACGACCAGGGTCAAGGCGCCGTTCGACCGACGCGTCCGCAGGACCCGTGCTGCCATTAAGGACAGCTTCCTGACGCTGGCCCGCGAGAAAGCCCCGAGCGAAATCACCGTCAAAGAGGTCATGTCGCTCGCCAACGTCAACCGCGCGACGTTCTATGCGCACTTCGCCAACATCGACGAGCTCAGCGCCGCCATCGAGACGGACGCCGCGACGGCCATCGTCGCCCATTGCGAAGAGGCCTTCGCTGGCCGCATCGTCTCCGATGCCGCCGAGGCATGCGGGGTGCTCTGCGATGCCGTGCTCGCAGACCCGGACTCCCTCGCCTGGGTCACCGGTCCCGTCGCCTCCGGCTGCGGCAAGGACCTGCTGCGCGAGCAGGCGCGCGCCTACTGGGACAGCGTCAGCCAGGACGACGGGCAACTGACCTTCGACCTTCTCTTCGACGGATGCGTCGGCCTCGCCGGTCAATGGTGCGAAAACCCCGATAAGATCGATAAAGACGAGGTCAAGGCCGTCATCTGCTCGGCTGTCCAAAAACTCGCGGAATAAACGAGTCCGCCGCGTCATCGGGTTTCCCCGACCGCGGCGGCCATAACACGCGGCGGCCATAACACGCGGCGGCCATAACACGCGGCGGCCATGCGCCTCTCTTAGCCGCGCCCCGGCCCGCTGTCGCGCCCTCGGCGCGGACCCGCTACAGGTCGCGCTTGGTCAGAATCTCCTGCGGGATGAGCGCGCAGTCCTCGATGACGGCCTTGGCGTAGGCGGCCGCCTCCTCCGTGAGGCCGTCGCAGATCACCGACGTGTCCCCGACCTCGATGTTTATCTGGCCGGTCTTCTCATTGTCGGCGGGGTCCGGGAAGCGCGCCATGGCCCGGTCGCACATGAGCTGATAAGCGGGCACGAACGGCTTGACCTCGAACTTGCCGTCAAGAAGCGCCCGGAGCTTGATCAGGATATCCAGGCCCGCGCGATCGATATCGCCCCAGTACAGGACCTCGTAGCTGTCGGCACCAAGCGTGTCCAGCAGGAGGTGCAGGCGGTTCTGCTCGAGCACGGGCATGCCGCCGCCGAGCACGACCGCGT
>CAZEHG010000139.1:0-5189 GCA_964512475.1 uncultured Atopobium sp. | reverse complement strand
TGTAGCCGCCGAAGGAGAAGTTGCCGAGCATCTCGAAGAACGAGAGGTGACGGGCGTCGCCGATGTTGTCGATGTCGTTGGTGCGCAGGCACTTCTGGCAGGAGCAGGCACCGATCTCCTTCATAGTCTTGGAGCCCTGGTAGTACTCCTTGAACTGGTTCATGCCTGCGTTGGCAAGAAGCAGCGAGGGGTCGTCGGGCACAAGGGAGGAAGAAGCACACAGCTTGCAGCCCTTGGACTCGAAGAACTTGAGGAAGTCCTCGCGAATCTCGGCGGTGGTCATGGTCTTATAGTCGGCGGTGCTCATATGTCTCCCCTGCGCTCGGCTGGTGCGTCTTCACATACAGCGAATCAGTATACCGCGCAGGTAGCGTCGCGTAAAAACCACACATGGGGTGAGGGGGGGTCGGCCGTGGGTCGGGGGGCGCTGGTCGGGTCCCCCGAAGGGGCGCGCGCAGGCCTCCGGGTATCGGGGGCTAACGGTCCTGAGGCTCCCCGCCCGCCGAGCCGTCGCGGGCGACCCCCTGCGCGCGGCCCTCGATGGCCTCGCGGTCCTCGTCGGAGAGGGCCCCGCGCAGGCGCGAGCCCTCGAAGAACCCGGCGTCGTCCAGCGCGTCGAGCTCCGGCAGGGGGTTTCCCTGCGCGTCCGCGTACGCGGTGCCGCGGAAGAGCGCCCCGCCCTCGGAGACGATCTGCCGGCCGGTCCTCGCCTCGAAGAAATACACGAAGGTGCCGCGCAGCGCCGCGGTGAGGGGCACCGCGAGCACCATGCCCAAGGCCCCGCCCAGGCAGCCGCCGACGACGATGCCGACGAGGCTGAGCGCGGGGTGGATCTGCACGGCGCGCTGCATGACGAGCGGCGAGAGCACGTTGTCGGCGACGTTCTGCGCGACGACGGCGATGACCAGCGTGGCCACGGCGACGCCCGGGCCCACGAAGAGGGCCAGCAAGACCGATACGATGCACGAGAGCGCCGGGCCGATGACCGGCACGAAATGCGCGACGAAGGTAAGGGCGCCGAGAAGGGCCGCATAGGGGTGGCCCGCCACGGCGAGCCCGGCCGCGAGCATGACGCCGTTGGCGATGGAGGTGATGAGCGTGCCGTACATATAGCCGCCCGTCGAACGGGAGAGCACGGCGAGAAGGAGCGTGACGTCGCGGCTGTGGGCGGGCCCCACGATGGCGGCGAGCTCGCGCGCCATGAGCGGATAGTCCTTGGCAACCCAGTACGCGAGCACGATCCCGAGGAAAACCGTGGCGAAGTCCTCGACCATGCCGGCGAGGTTGGCGACAAGCCCGCTCGAGATCTGCCGCGCGAGGTCGCTCGCCATGGAGCTGCCCATGGAGGAGGCCGCGCCGACCGCCGAGTTGACCGCTGCCTGCACGTGCGGGTCGGCCGACTCGCCGTAGGTCTTCCAGAACTGCGCCAGCGCGTCCTGCGCCTGCTCGATATAGGCGGGGGTGTTGCGCAGGAGCACCATGAGCTCCCGCATAAGCGGGCCGCCGATGACCGAGAGGAGCACGGCGACCGCGGCGAGGAAGACCAGCAGAGAGACGAAGGACGCAGCGCCGCGCGGGACGCGGCGGTCCTCAAGGCGGTTGGTCAACGGGCTGCAGATGAAGCCCACGACGCCGCCGACGAGGATGAGCTCGAGCGCCTGCTGCACGAAGCCGAGCGCCCCGATGATGAGCCACGCCGCGACGAAGACGCCGACCACCGTCCACACGACAAGGAGCCGCGGGCGCCAACGGAGCACCCGCTCCTTCTGCCCACGGTTCTCGGCGCCCGGGTCTTCCCGGTTGAAAATCATCGCATGAGCCCCTCGGGGTCGATCTTCTCCTGGATGCGCTTGAGCGCGCGCCTAAGCATCCGGGAGACCTGCACCTGCGAGATCCCCAGGCGCTCGGCGATCTCCACCTGTGTCATGCCCTCCATGTAGCGCATGCGGATGGCCTGCTGGTCCGCCTCGGGGAACTCCGAGATGACCTCCTCGAGCACCATGCGGTCGTCGGAGGCGGCCAGGTCGCCGTCGACGCTCGCGTAGCGGTCGATCACGGAGGGCGCGTCGTCGTCCTCGGCGCTGCCCGTCCCCTCGAGCGGGACCGAGCTGTAGGCCGAGGAGGACTCCATGGCCTCAAGGACCTCGTCGGCCGTGGTGCCCAGCTTGGCGGCGATCTCGTCGATGGTCGGGCTTCTCTGCAGCTCGGCCGTGAGCGCGTCGGTGGCCTGGTTGACCTTGGCCGAGAGCTCCTGGAGGCGGCGCGGGACACGGATGGTCCAGCCCTTGTCGCGGAAATGGCGCTTGACCTCTCCCATGATGGTAGGCGTGGCATACGTGGTGAACTCGAGGCCGCGGTCGGGCTCGAAGCGGTCGATGGCCTTGATGAGGCCGATGGTGCCGACCTGAATGAGGTCGTCGAGGGGCTCGCCGCGGTTCTTGAACTTGGCGGCGATGTAGCGAACGAGGTTCAGGTGGCTCACGATGAGCTGCTCGCGCGCCTCCTCGTCGCCCTCCTCCTTATAGCGCCGGAAGAGCTCACGGGTACGTTCCTTGTCCCAGGCGGGCTTGCCCTTGGACACGCGGCGCAGGCGACGGCGCGCCGCCTTAGCCGAGGCGTCCTCCCCGGCGGCCCCGGGGGCAGCCGACCGGTCCTTCTCGGGGTCGTTACTGCTCGCCATGGACACCGCCCGCCCGAAGCTCGAGCACAAGCACATCGCCCTCTTCGTCGATGCCGAAGTCCTCGCATATGGCGTCGAGAAGCGCCTCGACGAGGTCGAGCGACTCGTCGTCGAGGGCATCGAGGTCCTCGCCGAGGGAGAAGCACATGGAGAGTGCCTCGTTCTCGCGCGAGAAGGTCATGTCGACGGACTGCTGGCCGGTCGCGCAGGCGTAGACGAAGCCCTCCTCGGCCGCCATTCGGACGTCCTCGACGTCGTCGACGCCGAAGTCGGCCGCCGCGGCGAGGGTCGCCGCGGCCATGCGGACGACGCGCGCGTAGTCGGGGGCGGCGGGGACGGACAGGGCGATGCTGCGCTCCACGTTGCAGGTGACCAACATCTCCTCTCCCCTCCCTTACTCGGCGCTGCCGGCGGGCTCGTCGGACGGGTCCGTGGGCTTCTCGCCGTAGACGACGTAGGAGGTCGGCTTGCGCTCGGCCTTGGGCGCGGGCTTGGCGGCGCCCTCGGGGATGGCCACGGAGCCGGCGTCGGCGAGCGCCGGGGGCTCGTCGGCGACGCGCCCGGCAACCTTCTTGACCGCGTTGGCAACGGAGCTGGCGGCGCCGGAGACCGCGCCGTTGACGGCTTCGGTCACGCCGGCGGCGGTGCCCGAGACGGTGGAGACGTCCGAGAGGATGGCGTTCACGCTGGCGAGGGAGGCGTTCGCCGAGTCCATCGCGGCGTTCGCCTTGAGGGCGATGGGGCTCACCTGCTTGACGGCGGGCTCGAGCTCGTCGACCATGCCGTCGAGCTTGGCAACGATGGGCTGGGCCTGGGCGATGGCCTCGTTGGCGGAGGCGGACACCTCCTCGATGCTCCTGCGTGCGGTGCGGACGGCGAGGGCGATCTCGACGACGGCCCACACGGCCACGACGACGAGGACGATGAGCGCGATGTTCAGGTAATCCATTCGTGCGCCTCCATATAGCGGTCTTCAGGCTGGGCGGGCCGTGCCCGCAACGGGTCCTATTCTACCCAAACGGCGTCAGCCGAAGGCAACGAGCCCGGCCATGAGCATGAGCGGCATCGCGACCACCGAGAGCAGGGTCGACATCGCGACCATGCCGGCCGCGTAGCGGTAGTCGCCCTTGCCGAAGATCTGGCAGAGCGTGGCGGCGGTGGTCCCGCACGGGCAGATGAAGCCGATGAGCAGCGTCGTCCTCACGGCCGGCTCGACGGGGGCGAGCATGAGCACGAGGATGGAGAGCGCCGGCGTCACCACCAGGCGCAGCAGGCACGCCTTGTAGATGGAGAGGTTCCGGACGATGCCGCCGAGGTCGGCCTGGGCGAGGTAGATGCCCAGGACGACCATGGCGAGCCCCGTGTTCATGTCGGCCATGCCGTCGACCAGCGCGCCGGGCACGCCCGTGAGGTCGATGGAGAGAAGGAAGAGGACGAAGCCGAGGACGATGGCGACGATCGCCGGGTTGGTCGCTATCCTCTTCGCGTCGAGGACCGAGGCGTCGCGCGTGATGGCGTAGGCCGAGTAGGTCCAGATCACGACGGTCTGGACGGCCATGCTCACCGAGATGTAGAAGACGTAGTCCTCCCCCACGACCGCCTGGGTGAGCGGCACGCCGATGAAGCCCATGTTCGAGACGACGACGCCCGCCTTCCCGATGCCGTCGCCGCGCGCGCCGTAGGCCACGCGCACGCAGGCCATGCAGACGGCGAGCAGCACGAGCGTGATGGCGGCGGAGATGCCCGCAACCTGCAGCTTCCGGGCGTCGAAGGTGCCCGCGAGCGTGCGCAGGATGACGGCCGGCATCGAGACGTAGACGGCGAAGTTTGTGAGCGAGCGCGAGCCGGCCTCGTCGACGAGGCCGATGCGGTAGACGACGAAGCCGACGGCCATCATGAGGAACATGGCGACGGTCTGGGTGACCATGACGGGCATGGTCGTGGAGAGCGAGAGGTCCGTGGGAGCTCCTTTATATGAGGGGTTTGATTGCCCCACATGCTAGCAGGCCGGCAGCGCCGCGGCGAAAACCGAAACGAAAAGGCTACGCCGAGCCCTTGGCCCCGCGTGCCTCGGCCTCGCGCGCCTCGGCCACGTCGCGCCCGAGGGCGTCCACGCGCCAGGCCTCCCAGCCGCGCGGGCTCGGCGCGTAGAAGGCTCCCCGCTCGAGGCCCTCGGGAAGGTAGCGCTGCTCGACCCAGCCGCCCGGGTAGCTGTGGGGGTAGAGATAGGCGCCGTACTCATCGGAGCCGGGGCGGTGGCGGTCGCGCAGGTAGTTGGGGACCTCGCGGCGCGGGCCCTGCCTCACCTCGGCCATCGCGGCGTCGATGCCCGCCTCCGCGGCGTTGCTCTTCGGCGCGAGGGCGTTGTAGAGGGCGGCCTGCGCGAGGTTGATGCGACACTCGGGCATGCCGATGACCTCGGTGGCGCGGAAGGCCGCCTCGGCCACGAGCAGCGCCTGCGGGTCGGCGTTGCCGATGTCCTCGGAGGCGGCGATCATGATGCGGCGCG
>CAZEHG010000138.1:0-5198 GCA_964512475.1 uncultured Atopobium sp. | reverse complement strand
TCTCCTGCCAGACGGCGTACTTGTTCTCCAGCGAGAAGATGTGGCCCATCTCGGGGCGGGTGTAGCGATCGATCATGCGGTTTCCTCCAAGGACTCGCTCATCCAGACACGGCCATTCTACCAGCAGCTGGCAGCGGGTTCGTTGTGCAGCTTTTTGGGACAGGTTGCCGGCAAGGGGCGGCAACCTGTCCCTACCTGCCGTGCCGGCAACCTGTCATGCGGTGTTGTGTCACCCAATGCCGGCAACCTGTTACGCGGTGGCGGAGACGGCGCGGGCGGCGGTGTCGTGGCGGGTGGAGTCCTCGGTGGTGATGGTCATGGACTGGAAGCGGTTCTCCATGAAGTCGTCGTCGCAGTACTCGGCGAAGAACCACTCGATGGGCGTCTGCGGCTGCACGCCCGACGTGCGTTCGAACCAGCAGTCGAGGCTCCCCAGCGTGAGCAGCCCGTCGGCGATCATGAGCGCCGCGAACACAGTGGTCGCGCCGTAGCGCAGCTTCCACGGAATGGCGTTGATTCCGCGAAGGATCACCGGCAAGACGAGCTTGACCCACACGAGGCCGAGCGCACCCCACACGACTAGGAAGAACGTGGAGGTATCGCCCCCGGTCAGGCCGGCGACCGGATCCGGGCACAGGCCAAAGAGGGTGTAGTCGCTGTAGTTCCACGCGGTGATGCCGAACGACGTGCGCATAAAGACGGCAGTCGCCCACTCGAACCCGCCGCCGACGAGGCCCGCGACCACGAACGTGAGCACGGGGTTCTTGTCGTACAGGCGGTTCAGCGCGAGCGAGACGAACACGGCGCCGAACCCGTAGATCGGCGAGAAGGGCCCGACGAGCAGGCCGGCGCGGTCCTCATAGACGCCGGGGTCGACGACGGTCATGTGCCAGACGATCTCGAGGAGGAGCCCCAGGACGCTGCAGGCGACGAACATCCAGAACACGTTGAAGAAGTCCACGCGCATGAACCCCTTGCCGGAGAGGTCGCGCCCCAGCATGCCGCGGGCGGCGGCGTCGCGGTCGACCTCCTGTTCGTGGACCTTCTTTCCACGTCGCTCGGCAATAAGCTCCGGATCAAGCGCCGTCGAGAAGACCACGAGGGCGACGACCTCGACGAACGAGAGGATAGCGTCGGGGGAAAAGCCCGCCAGCATGAAGGACAGCACCAGGCTCACGGACTCGAGCCACACCAGCCGGCGCGACCAGACGGCGGCGCGGCGGGACACGCTCTTGCGCAGGGACCGGCCGAGCTTGAGCATGATGACGGACGTGACGATGGCCAGCACCACGCAGACCATGCCGAGGACGCGGGCGAGGTTGCTGTTGATGTAGTCCGACAGGTCAATCTCCATCTCGCCGCCGAGCGAGAAGTACAGCCCGAACACGCCCGCCGCGAGGACGAACACCAGCAGCGTCAGCCACCCCGAGATAGTTAGCCACCAACCGTAGATCCGCAGGCCAAGGGAGAACTTGCCGTCTTCGTGGACAAGAAGTTCATGGGCGAACTTGGAGATGGCGTCGGGGACCGAGTCCGCGGCGGGCGGGTCGGTCGGCGAGGCGGCGGTTGCGGCGTCCGTCGCCGCGGGCGCGGTCGTGGCGTCCTTCGGCGACACAGCCGCTGCCGCGACGCCCGTCAGGGCGCCGGTCTCGGCGTCTCTTTCCCCTTCGAGGGTCTTCTCTCTCTCGTTCACAGAAATGTCTCCCATTCATCAACATCAAAGAAGGCTGCGGTCGGGCGGCCGCCGTCGTTTATTATCAGTCTTGCCACGCCTAGAGGGGCGCAGGATATTGGACCCGGGGCAGGAGGCCGCGTGAAAAGAGCACATCGAGGCAGGCGCGTCCTTATTGCCGTCACGGCCACGGCGCTCCTGCTCGCCGCGAGCCTGAACGCCCTCGTTCAGCACCGGATAGCCCTCGCGCGGGCGGGCAAGGCGGACATCGGCGAGCCGACCCCGATGGAGAAGGTCGCGGGCGTCGACGACGAGGACGGGAGCGGCGGCTCCGACGACGCCGACGACGAGACCGGCGCCGGCTCCCCCACCCGCTTCGAGGTCACCGCCGACTACACGAGCATCGTCGCGGAGGACGGCGCCGTGGCGCACTCGACCTTCACCTGGGACGACGGCTGGTTCTTCCAGGATTCGACCGCTTACAACGCCGAGCTCGCTCGCGCCTGCGCGGTCTTCTCGTCCGTGGCCAACTGCGAGTCGAGCCACTACCAGCAGGGCAGCAACGTCCCCGCCTACATGGAGCAGCTGCTCGCCAAGCTCGGGTTCGAGAACGTCTCGACCGCTTCGTACCGCTACCGCAGCGAGATCATCGACCAGGTGGCCAACGTCTTCACGCCCGGCGGGACCGACACGACCGCCTACGCCATCGCGTCCAAGCACGTGACCGACGCCGCCACCGGGAAGAAGAAACTGCTGGTACTGGTCGCTATCCGTGGCAGCTACGGTACCGAGTGGCTGAGTAACCTGCGCTTCGGCATCTCCCGCGACATCGTCGAGGGCTTCGGCGCGACCGGGGGCGACCACGAGGGCTTCTCGAGCGCCGCGCTCGACATCACGCACGCGGTGTACAAGTTCATCGACGCGGTGATGGACGAGGAGGCCGGCGAGACGCTCGACGACGTGAGCCTGTTGTTCTGCGGGCATTCGCGCGGCGGGGCGACGGCGAACATCTGCGCTTCTTACCTGGACAAGATCGCGGACGAGCTTGCCGAGGTCGAGAAGGGCAACCCCGACCTCGCGCGCGCTGGGGCGGTCGTCACGGCGCAGAACATCTACTGCTACACGTTCGCCACGCCCGGCGTCACCGACTCCGGCGACTGCAAGGCCAGCGCCTATGGCAACATCTTCAACGTGTTGAACCCTGCCGACATCGTCCCGCGGATGCCCTTAGCAAGCTGGGGATATGAACGTTACGGCCACGACCTGTGGCTTCCCGAGAGCGGCATGGACGGTTTCGATGCCACGTGGGAGCAGGTCCGCGCGGCGTTCGCCGCCAACATCGGCTGCGAAACGAAAGCCAATCCGACCGATGTCGCCGACATCGACCAAATCGTGGCCGACCTGGAAAGCATCGCCCCGACCGCTGACGACTTCAACTCGCCGATCACCGTGGCGAAGGCCCTCGGTGCGCTCGTCATGGACCATGACGTGGTTCGGATCGTCAACGGGCACGCGCCCGACCTCTACGACGCCTGGCTCAGCGTCGTCGACCCCTCCCAGCTCCGCGCCACCCGCTAGCTCGGCGGCTCGTGCAGCAACGCGCGCGAGTCCAAGGCGCTGCTGCTCAAATTCACACCGCCCACCGTTTGACTTATGATGTATCGGCTGGACCCTAAGCAGGAGATCAGAGTGGAGAACCAAGCCGAGACGACCGAGCCATCCCCCGAAGCGGCCAAGAAGTCCAGGCGCAGGCGCGTCGCACATCTTGCCGTCGTTTGCGTGCTCGCCGCGCTCGTGGCCACAGCGGTCGGCATCCTGCGCTGGAGAATCGAGCTGTCCTGCGCCTCTGTCTCGACCATCAGCGACCCGCAGCCCGTTGATGCCTCTGCAGGCAGCTCTGGCGATGATGCCGTAGAGGCCCTGCCCGACGGGTCGATCCTCGCAACCGTCGGCTACACCGTCTCGGGCTCCAAGGAGAACAGCACCGCCACGGCCCAGGTCACCTGGAACGACGATTGGTTCTTCGCCGATTCAGCCGCTTACAACCACGAGCTTGCGCAGGCGGCTGCGGCCATCTCATGCGTCGCCAACGGCGAGTCGTACCACTTCTTCGACAAGGACGCCGCGCCGAGCGACCATATGCAGGCGCTTTTCTCAAAGCTAGGATTCGAGTACGCCTCGACCGCGAGCTACCGCTTCCGGAGCACGGTCATCGACCAGGTCGCGCGCGTCTTCGACCCCAGCGGCATCAACACAACGGCCTATGCCATCGCGTCCAAACACATCACCAGCTCCCAAACCGGCGAGAGGAAGCTCCTCGTGCTCGTGGCCGCGCGCGGCTCTTGGGGCCCTGAATGGCTTTCTAACCTGCAGATGAGCCTCTCCTCCTCCTTCGTCGAGGGCACTGAAGTCGGCGAGGGCGATCACACAGGCTTCTCCGGTGCCGCAAGGGACCTGTGTCAGCAGATCTACAGCTACATCGAGAAGCTTCAGGAAATCGACCCCAGCATCCCACTCGGCGACGTGAGCCTCATGCTCTGCGGCCACTCGCGCGGCGGGGCCATGGCCAACCTCTCTGCGGCGTACTTCGACCAGCTCGCGAACGAGTTCGAGGGCTCTGAGGTCGACGACGCCGCAAGCCTCGGCGACGAGTACATCCACCGCGAGTCAATCTACTCGTACTCCTTCGCCAGCCCCGAGGTCACCGACAACGAGGACTGCCGAGACGCCCTTTACGACAACATATTCAACCTCGTCAATCCCGCCGACATCGTGCCGAGAATGCCCTTGACCAGTTGGGGCTACAGCCGCTATGGCCGCGACCTCTGGCTTCCCGAGTACGGCATGGCAGGCTTCGAGGAGAAATACGAGCAAGCAGCGGACGAGTTCTATCGCATTGTGGGAAGCGACGCGTTGACCGACCCGCGCGATGTCGCCGAGATTGAGCAAATCGTCGATCGTCTCGGCGAGTTCTTCCCCACATTGTCGGACGCCCAGGACCCGCTCGCCGCCGTCAAGGTCGTCTGGACGTTCTTCGATGGCCACGACTTCTTGCGGATCCTCCGCAGCCACGCGTGCAGCTTCTATCTCTCATGGATGAACGTGGTCGACGCGAGCGACCTGCGCGCCAACCGCTAACCTGCCTCGGCCCGCGGCGCACTGTGCGTCGCGGGCCGTACATCGATCGGCATGTGGCGGTCGCAAACTCGGCCCGCGGCGCCGGCAAACTCGGCGCGTGGCGCCGGCAAACTCGGCCGAATACTCGCAAAGAAGCCCTAAAGCGCAGCCTTGGCCTCCTCAAGCTGCGCGCGCACAGCTTCGTGGCCGGTGCCGCCGTAGGTCGTGCGGGCGCGTGCGATGCCCTCGGGATCGAGGTCGGCGGCGATGTCGTCGTCGAAGAGCTCGCTCGCGGCGCGGAACTCGTCCGCCGTCAGGTCCTCGAGGCCCTTGCTGTTCTTCTCACAGTAGAGGACGAGCTCGCCCACCACGCGGTGAGCGTCGCGGAACGGCATGCCCTTCTTGGCCA
>CAZEHG010000137.1:0-5204 GCA_964512475.1 uncultured Atopobium sp. | reverse complement strand
GACCTTGTCCTCGTTCTTGGGCGTGACCTTGTCCTCGTTCTTGGGCGTGACCTTGTCCTCGTTCTTGGGCGTGACCTTGACCTCGTGTGTGTTCGTGATGGTGTCGCCGTTGTTGACGGTCGCCTTGTCCGTCGTGTAGTCGGCGACGCTCGCCTGCGTGACTTGGTAAGCGATCTCGTAACGCTCATCGTCGTCGGTGTAGGCGTACTTGCGGACGTCCTTGTATGTGACGGTGTAGGTGTCGTTGCCGTTGTCGACCACGGTCGGCTCCGCGTCGGAAGCCTCGCCGTCAGCGGTAAGGGAGAGGAACTTGGCGAAGTCCTCGGCGCTCGGGCGGACGCCGTCCTTGTTGGAGGAGTCCTTCCAGGCAACGGTCACGGTCACGTCGGTGGTGGCGGGCACGATGGTGAGCGTGCCGGGGACGACCTTGATGTAGTTGATGCCGCATATGTCGTCGCCGACCAGGTAGATGTTGGTGTAGCCATCAATTTTGCACTCGCCGTAACCCAAGCGGGTGCCGGCGGAGTTGCTCTTGTAAGCTGCGGGAATCTGCTCGGGATCGGTCGTGTAAGTGATGGCGTACTCGCCGGGCTTCTCGCCGGCATCACGGCTCAGCGTGAAGGCGGATAGCGAGATCTCGGTCGTGGGGTCGCCGCGCAGGACCTTCAGGGTCGCCGTAAGAGTGGGGTCATCCTCGCCCTCAACCTTGTACACGCTCTGCTCAGCGAACTCGTACTGCGTGCAGATGTTGTGACGCACATAGGCGCCGCCCCACTTGGCGTAATCGCCAATATAAGTGATCCGCTCCCAGACGAAGCCCGAGCTCGTCATATCGTCATCGGTGTCCACCCATGCGGACGCATCGACCTTATCGACGTTCCTGCGGTCGCTCACAAAAGCATAGCTGCGCGTAAAGTCCTTGCCCTCGGTGAGGGCGGTGCCGTCATTGTCCTGAACGGTGCACTTGAAGTGGTGCGACTTGCCGTTGTACCACTCGGTCTTCGGGCCCGTTGCGCTGGGCTGCTTGTCTGCGCTTGCCAGCGCGGTCGTCGGAAGGGCAAGCGCAACGATTGCCGCGAACACTACCGCAAAAACAGCGAAAGAAGCCCTACCCCCCCAAAAGCTAAATTTAGTTTTCTTCATGTAGACCTTCCTTCCTGCCCACAGGCAGCATCCTTTGGCTCCCTTAAACAGAGCCAAAGCCGATAGACTTCAATAGTTTATCACGGGAAACTTCGGGGGGGGTGTTATGGAAACCGCACGTACATAAGAAAAAGGTCAGGTTAAGCGGTTGCCGACCAGTCGATAATGTGTCCCCCGTGCTCCACCAGCAGCTTGTTTGTTTGCGAGAAAGGCCGCGACCCCATGAAGGCGGGCAGCCCGCCGCCCGCGCGGTTGGCCGAGAGCGGGGAGGGGTGCGTTGAGGCGAGGGAAAACTTCTCCCCGGCCACGTCCGGGCCGAGCGCTGCCCGGGCGTCCTCGACCAGCTTGACCGCGTGCCTGCCCCAGGTGAGAAACACCACGGGTTGGGGCAGCGTGAGGCATCGGCGCACGATGTGGTCGGTCAGCACCCGCCACCCGAGCTTGGTGTGCGAGTTCGCCGCTCCCTGGCGCACGGTGAGCGTGGTGTTGAGCAGCAGCACGCCTTGGCGCGCCCAACCGGAAAGGTCGCCCGTTGTGGGTATGCCGCAGCCAAGGTCGGCGGCCATCTCTTTGTAGATGTTCCTCAGGCTCGGCGGCAGCTTACAGCCGCGGTGGACCGAGAACGAGAGCCCCATGGCCTGCCCTTCCTCGTGGTAGGGGTCTTGGCCCAGGATCACCACGCGAACGTCGGTGGGCGCGGTCCACGCGAGGGCGTTCAGGATGTCGTCCTGCGGCGGGTAGATGGTCTGGCCGTCCTCGCGCATCTGCGCCACCTCGGCCAGGAGCCGCGCCGTCGTGGCCCGCACCTCGGCCGGTGCGTCGGCGAGCCAAGCGTCGATGTTCTCCTGCTTGCCCATGGCTATGCCTCGGCCACAGGCGCGTCGGGCAGGGGGCCGAACATGGTGTCCAACAGGTGCACGCCGGTCCGCGTGCGGAAGACGGCGTCTCTCGCCGCGGCGATGCCCTGGGGGCTTGAGCCGTCCTCGAAGAGGTTCACGAGGAAGTCCGCCTCTACGAGCGCCTGGTAGTCGGGCCCGTCGATGGCGCCGTAGGTGTGGTGGTGGCCGACGAGGAACGCGACTCGCTCGCAGCGCTCGGGCGAGAAGCCCACTTCGGCGAGCATCCGGCGCGCCGGCGCGGGGCCGAGTTCCTCCTGGTACTTGCCGGACGACTTGCCGTACTTCTCGATGGCGGGGTGGATGCCGATGTCGTGGACGATGGCCGCGGCCTCGAGTGTGAGCTGGGCATCGGTGTCGAGGCCCTCGCCGCGGCCGATGGTGCGGGCAAAGCTCGCGACTTTGACAAAGTGCTGGATACGCAGGGGGTCGCCTGCGTCGAACTCGATCATCTTGAGCATGAGCTCATGGAGCAGCTGCTCGGGAGCCTTGGTTTCCATACGGGTCTCCTTGGTGCGCTCGTTCAGGTGGAGGGCACCTCGGCGCTCCGTTCAGGCGGCAGGCGCTTCGGCGCTCGCTGCAGGTTACCAGATATTCGTTGACCTTGGCGGCCGCCATCTGCGGGAAGGTCTCCAGCCGACGCCGCCATTCTAGTCCGCTGCCTGCGGTACCATCGAGGGCAATCGACGAATGGGGGGAGCGCGTGGGCAGAAGCGGCAAGACGGGCACCGAGGCAAACGGCAGCGTAAACAGCGGGGTCCAGGGCAGCGGCGCCGTCATGAGCAAGAAGATCATCGGCGCAGTCGCTGCGGTACTTCTCGCGGTCATCTGCTCGGTGTTCGGCCTTCAAGGCACGTCGGGCAACGGCGCCGGCGACGCGCCCGCGGCGACAACGACGACCTCGTTGAGTACGCTTGGCCAGGGGCAAGAGGGCGGCTCTGCGTCCTCGGACCAGGCAGGCACCCTCACCTTTCGCAGCGAGGAGCGCCTGCAGAGCCATTACGAGAAGCACGGCGTGCAGATGGGCTTCTCCTCGGCCGAGGACTATCTGGCCGCCGCGAATGCCGTGGTCTCAAACCCCGAGGCGCTCCATAAGCTCGAGTCGGAGGACGGCGACGACGTGTATTACCTTGAGTCGACCCGCGAATTCGTGGTCGTCTCGCAGAAGGGTTATATCCGGACGTATTATCTGGCCGATAAAGATTATTACGAACGGCAGTAGGAAGGTTGCATGGCTTCTTTAATCGAGCTGAGCAGCCTTCCCTATGCTGAGCTGCTCGGCATTGCGTATCTCTTTGTCATAAACCTCGTGACGCTCGTCGTGTATCTGGTGGACAAGGCGCGCGCCGGCCAAGGCACGTCCCGCGTCCCCGAGTCCACCTTGCTCGGGCTTGCCTTGATCGGTGGCGCGCTCGGGGCGCTTCTTGGCATGTATCTCGTGCGGCACAAGACGCAGAAGTGGTACTTCAAGTTCACTGTGCCGGTTATGCTCGCGGCGCAGGTCGCACTTGTGGTGTGGCTGGCGTTCTTCGCGGGGCCGCTGACGTGAGGTCGCTAACGTGAGGCCGCTGACGTGAGGTCGCTAACGTGAGGCCGCTGACGTAGCGGGGCTAGCGCGGCGGCAGCGGCTTCTCCAGCTCGCGCGAGAGCTCGGGCAGGAGGGCCGCGAAGGTCGCGTCGCGCGTCTTCTTCTTGAGCTGGCACTCCCAGATAACATGCACGGTCCAGTCGTCCGCGCGCAGGGCCTCGAGGTTTCGCTGATCGCGCTCGACGTTGTGTGCGAACTTGGCGTCCCAGTACTCGACGTTTTTCTTCGGCGTGGATGGGTTGCAGTTCGGGCAGCGGTGCCAGAAGCAGCCGTTGATGAACACTGCGACCTTGTGCCCCGGCCACGCGATGTCGGGGCGGCCCGGGACCTTCCATTGTAGGCGGTAACCGGTGAGGCCCGCCTCGCGCAGGCGCTTGCGGACGAGCAGCTCAGGCTTGGTGTCCTTGCCCTTATTGCCCTGCATGGAACGGTGCGTGCCGTAGTCGGTGGCCGCGGGCGCGGCTCGCCTGGCAAGAAGGGCGGCCGGCTGCCCGTCCGCCTCCGCGCGCCCTGCTTCCCGCAGCGCCTCCGACCAGCGCTCGGTCAGTTGCTCCAGGCTCCAAGCCGCGTTCGCGGGGCTCGTGGACGGCAAGACGATCGCCGGCATGCCGCAGCGGTACTCAAGATACTTACGGTAGAGCCGCCCCGCGGTGGCGCCGTTGCAGACGACGGCACAGACGGGCGCCGCGGCGAGGATGTGCTCAACGCGGTTCTCCACGACGTTCTTTATGCTGGCATCGCTTGAGCCTTTGATGTCGCACTCGGCGATGACGTCCCACAGCGCGATGCCGTGGGCAAGCAAGAACGCGCGTTTCTCGTCAACGGTCTCGGGCGTGGCGCACCCCTCGTATGCTGCGAGGACGCGCCAGAATCGGTTTTGGGGGTTACCGTAGTAGAACTCGTTCGCGCGGCTGAGCACAGAAGGGAACGACCCCAGCACGAGCACGCGGGAACGCGCGTCGTACACGGGGTCGAAGCCGTGCTCTATGTGCTGGTACTTCGCTGCCATGCAGGCCATTCTACTCGCCGCGCGCGCCCAGGCGCCCCAAAACGCTAGTAGCGGCGCGTGCCGAAGAGCCCGCGGAGAATCTGGTTGGCGGCCTGCTTGCCCACGGAGGTGAGGACGCTCGTGGCGGCGCGCGTCATGGCGTCCACCTGTTTCTGCTGCGCCTTGGCGCGACGCTCCGCTTCTTTCTCGGCAGCCTTCTGCTGACGCTCAGCCTCCTTTCGGGCTGCCCGCTCCGCGTCGGCCGCGGCCTTCTCGGCCTCCTTCCGGGCCTTGGCCTCGACCGCAGCCTGCTGCTTGGCGAACTCGGCCTTCTGCGCCTCGAGCTCGGCGCGCTCCTGCGCGAGCTTGTCGGCCTCGGCGTCCGCGGCGACCTGGTCCTGGATGATCTCGTAGGCGCTCTCTCGGTCCACGGCGGTGCCGTACTTTGCCTGCAGGTCGGCCTGGGCCGCGATGGCGGCTTGCTTTGCCTCGGCCGAAGCGGCAGCCATCAGGCACTGCGGAGGCAGGACCTTTGCGTTCTCCACGACGCTCGGCTTGCCGTCCTCGTCGAGGAAGCTCACGAGCGCCT
>CAZEHG010000136.1:0-5256 GCA_964512475.1 uncultured Atopobium sp. | reverse complement strand
CGAGAAGGAGAACTAGCATGCCCAAGATGAAGACGCACAAGGGTACCGCCAAGCGCTTCCGCAAGACCGGTACCGGCAAAATCATGCGCGCCAAGGCTTTTAAGAGCCACATCCTCACCAAGAAGTCCCCGAAGCGCATTCGCGGTTTCCGCCAGGAGACCGAGCTCACCGGCGCTCAGGCCAAGAACGTTTCCGTCCGCATGGGCAAGTAAGGCGCTCACGCGTCACCGAGATTCTTATCCCAAGGAGTTGATCATCAATGGCACGTGTTAAGCGCGCAGTGAATTCCAAGAAGAAGCGCCGTACTCTCCAGGAGCGCACCAAGGGTTATTACGGAACTTCATCCCGCACCCTCCGCGGCATGATGGAGCAGGACCGTCACTCCGGTCAGTACCAGTACCGCGACCGTCGCGCCAAGAAGCGCGAGTTCCGCAGCCTGTGGATCCAGCGCATCAACGCCGCCGCCCGCCAGAACGGCCTTTCCTACAGCACCCTGATGCACGGCCTCAAGGTCGCCGGCATCGAGCTCGACCGTAAGGTCCTCGCCGAGATCGCCTACTCCGATGCCGATACCTTCGCCGACATCGCCAATGAGGCCAAGAAGGCTCTCGAGGCCTAAGCAAGCGCCGCTTTGAAGATGGCCCCCGAACGGCACGTGCCGCTCGGGGGTATTTTCATGCCGCTCGCGGTGATTTCCGGATTCAGCGACTAAGCCCGGCGGGTGAGGGAATACTCAAGTCAACAAAGATAATCGTCGCTACCCACAAAGCGACCGACGAAGGAGGCGAGTCCAGTGAACACAGAAGAGTCAGCATCGTTTGGGCCCGCCGACGCGACCGAGGTCTAACATTCACGGGCGAGCGAACTCGCCAACTCCCATCGACGTCATCTCGGACAGAGACCGCAGAAGGAAAACGATCGACGGGCCCATTCGACAACCGATAGGTCATACCTTCGATTCAACGAAAGACGGCGATTCCAAAGTACAAAGAAGTGCGGGGAGCCTGCGGGCTCCCCGCTTTTTTTGGCACCCAAGCCCTATACGGCTCGGTCATATGGTAATGTATGGCCACTGAGCAAATGCGACGACAGGGCAAGTAAGCGCCTCATCCGTCCCACAGCGAGCGGGAATCATGTGAGACCCCGCGGCGGACGGCGACGAACACACCCTCGAGCAGCTCGACCGAACGCCCTTCTCCTCGAGGACACCACCTTCTGGAGCGCGGGTAAGTACGCCGGGCCGGGACCCACCGTTACGGGCATCGAGCGGCTGTTGAGCGCTGTCTCGCATTTCTCACACGTTTTGGAGAGGAAGCGAGAAGGACATGCAGCTTAGAAGCGATGCCATCAAGAAGGGCCTGGCGCGCGCCCCCCATCGAAGCCTGCTCAAGGCCGACGGTATTACCGATGAGGAGATGGACAGGCCGCTTGTTGCGGTTTTCAACTCCCGCAACGACATCATCCCCGGGCACAACAACCTCGATAAAATAGCTGAGGCCGTCAAGGCCGGCATTTATCTCGCGGGCGGCGTGCCCTTCGAGATTTCGACGATCGGCGTGTGCGACGGCATCGCGATGAACCACGACGGCATGCACTATAGCCTCGTCTCTCGCGAGACGATTGCCGACAGCTTCGAGTGCGCTGTCCAGGGCCACGCCTTCGATGCCGCGGTCTGCATCCCGAACTGCGACAAGATCGTCCCGGGCATGATCTTGGGCGCCCTTCGCGTGAACATCCCCACGATCTTCGTCTCGGGCGGCCCGATGCTGCCCGGCCACCAGCCGGGAAAGACCTGCGGCCCCACCACCGACCTCAACTCCCTCTTCGACGGCGTGGGTCAGGTCCAGGCGGGCACCATGACCGACGAGGGGCTTCTTTACCTGGAGAATACCGCCTGCCCCACCTGCGGCTCCTGCTCCGGCATGTTCACCGCGAACTCGATGAACTGCCTCTGCGAGGCCTTGGGCATCGCGTTGCCGGGTAACGGCACCATCCCCGCGGTCTACTCCGAGCGTCTTCGCCTGGCCAAGCACACCGGCATGAAGGTTATGGAGCTTCTCGAGAAGGGCATCTGCTTCCGCGACCTCGTCTCCGAGGCCGCCATCCACAACGCCATGGAGTGCGACATGGCGTTCGGCGGCTCCACGAACACGGTGCTGCATCTGACGGCCATCGCCATGGAGGCGGGCCACCCCATCACCATGGACGACTGGGACGCGGCGTCCGCCCGCACCCCCCACCTCGTCAAGCTGCAGCCGTCGGGGCCGCGGCCGCTTCTGGACCTTTATGCCGTGGGCGGCGTTCCCGTGGTGATGCACGAGCTGCACGAGCTCGGGCTTCTCGACGAGTCGGCGCTGACCTGCATGGGGACTGTGCCTGAGTATCTTGAGAAGTGCGCAAAGCCTGCGGACGGGGAGGTCTGCCGCACGCACGACAACCCGTTCTCCGAGGTCGGCGCCCTGCGCGTCCTGCACGGCAACATCGCCCCCGACGGCGGCATCGTCAAGAAGGCCGCGGTCGACCCCTCGATGATGACCCACACGGGCCCTGCCCGCTGCTTCAACTCCGAGGAGGAGGCCTGCGAGGCAATTTTCGGCGGGAAGATAAACCCCGGCGACGTCGTCGTCATCCGCTACGAGGGCCCCGCCGGCGGCCCCGGCATGCGCGAGATGCTCACCCCGACCTCCGCTATCTGCGGCATGGGTCTCTCGACCTCGGTTGCCCTTATCACCGACGGGCGCTTCTCCGGCGCCTCCAAGGGACCCTGCATCGGCCACGTGAGCCCCGAGGCCGCCCATGGCGGGCCGATCGCGCTCATCCAGGACGGGGACCTCATCACCGTCGACATCGAGGGCGGCAAGCTCGAGCTCGAGGTCACCGACGAGGAGCTGGCGGCTCGCCGCGCGGCCTTCGTCGCTCCGGAGCCCAAGCACAACCACGGCGTCCTCGCCAAGTACGCGAAGCTCGTTTCCAGCGCAGACAAGGGGGCATATCTCGCATGATCACGCTCGACGAAAAGCTCGCTATGCGCAGGCGCGCGATCGAGGGCAGGCCGTTCGGGCCCGGTAGCCAGACCGAGCACGAGGGCATGACCATGACCGGGGCGCAGGCCATCATCGCGAGCCTCGAGGCCGAGGGGGTCGACACCATCTTCGGCTATCCCGGCGGCCAGGCCATCAAGATCTACGACGCGCTCTACGACAGCAAGAAGATCCATCACGTGCTCGCCCGCCACGAGCAGGGGGCCACGCACATGGCCGACGGCTACGCCCGCGCCACCGGTAAGGTGGGCGTTGTTCTCGTCACCTCGGGCCCCGGCGCCACGAACACGGTCACGGGCATCGCCACGGCCTTCATGGACTCGGTCCCCATGGTCGTCATCACCGGGCAGGTCACGCGCGGCGTGATCGGCACGGATGCCTTCCAGGAGTCCGACATCGTCGGCATCACGATGCCGGTGGTCAAGCATAGCTTCCTTTTGCAGTCCACCGACGAGCTCACGCGCACGTTCCGCGAGGCCTTCTACATCGCGAGCACGGGGCGCCCCGGCCCAGTTCTCATCGACATCCCGAGCGACATCTCCGGCTCCGAGATGGTCTTCCATTACCCCGACAAGATCAGCATCGCGAGCTATAAGCCGACCTACCGCGGCAACGCGCGCCAGGTCAAGGCCGCGGCGGACCTTATCTGCCAGGCCAAGAAGCCCCTAATCTACGCCGGGGGCGGCATCGTGACCAGCCACGCCTGCGGCGAGCTCACCGCGATCTCGGAGCGTATGCAGATCCCGGTGGTCACCTCCCTCATGGGCAAGGGCGCGATGCGCTGCTCGAACCCGCTGAACCTCGGCCCCGTGGGCATGCACGGCTCCAAGTACGCGAACATGGCCGTGACGGAGTGCGACCTCCTCATCGCCGTCGGCGCGCGTTTCTCCGACCGCGTTACTGGCAAGGTCTCCGAGTTCGCTCCCCACGCCAAGGTCATCCACGTCGACATCGACCCCGCCGAAATCGGCAAGATCATCAACCCCGACGTGCCCATCGTCGGCGACGCGAAGGTGGTCCTCGGGGCGCTGAACGACCGCTTGACCAGGAAAGAGGCGCAGCCCAACGACGAGCAGTGGGTCAAGGACGTCTTTACCTGGCGTGACCGCTGGCCCTTCTACACGAGCGACTTCGACGACTATCCCGACGCCATCGCGCCCGAGGTCGTGCTCCATAAGCTCTCGGACAAGCTCGACCCCGAGGCGTCCATCGTCACGACCGAGGTCGGCCAGCACCAGATGTGGGCGCACCAGAACATCCATCGCGAGCATGCGCGCACCTTTATCAGCTCCGGCGGCCTCGGCACCATGGGCTTCGGCTTCCCCGCGGCCATCGGCGCCAAGTTCGGTTGCCCCGACTGCGAGGTCGTGTGCGTGGCGGGCGACGGGTCCTTCCAGATGAACACCCAGGAGATGGCCACCGCCGCCATCAACGGGGTCAACGTCAAGGTCATGGTCATCGACAACCGCGCGCTCGGCATGGTCCATCAGTGGCAGAGCCTTTTCTACAACAAGCGCTACAGCTTCACTGAGCTCGCAGACAACCCCGACTTCGTCAAGCTCGCCGACGCCTATGGCTGGCGAGCCAGGCGCATCACCAAGCCGGAGGAGGTCGACGAGGCCCTCGACGAGATGCTCGCCTCCGATGTCCCGTACCTGCTCGACGTCATGATCCCGCGCGACCAGACCGTCTACCCGATGGTCGCCCCCGGGGCCCCCATCGACGACATCATCGGGGCGCTCGACGTCACCCTGGGCGGCGTCCGCGTGTCCGAGAAGGGCTTCGGCAAGCTCCATCGCAAGGGCGGGCACGCCGCCGACTTCGAGGACAGCGACGATTCGAATGGAGGGGAGTAACGTGGCCGATTCCTACGCCACCAAGCACATCCTGAGCGTGACGGTCGAGAACAAGTCCGGCGTGCTCTCTCGCGTCACGGGCATGATCTCGCGGCGTGGCTTCAACATCGAATCCCTCACGGTGGCCCCCACCGAGGACGAGAGCCTCTCGCGCATGACCATCATCGTCGAGGCCGACGAGCTCGGCTTCGAGCAGATCACCAAACAGCTCCACAAGCTGGTGAGCGTCTACCACATCAGCGACCTCACCGAGGAGGACGCCGTCGAGCGAGAGCTCGTGCTCTTCAAGGTCCAGGCCTCGCCTGACCGCAGGCACGAGATCATCGAGATCGCGAACGTCTTCCGCGCCAAGGTCGTCG
>CAZEHG010000135.1:0-5309 GCA_964512475.1 uncultured Atopobium sp. | reverse complement strand
GGTCCTTCTCGGCGATGAACTTCTTGACCTCGTCGATGGCCACGGCCTCGTCGACGGTGCCGCGCGTGCAGGCCTCCTCGCAGCGGCGGTTGCAGACGCGCCCGCAGACGGCCGGGAACGGGTTCGCGCGCTTGATCAGGCCGAGCGCCTCGGTGTAGCGGCCCTGGGCGGCCATGCGCAGGTAACCCTGGACGGGCACGTGTGCCGGGCAGGCCACCTTGCAGGGGGCGGTACCGGTCTCGTGGCACTCGATGCGGTTGTGGTCCTTGTAGTCCCAGTCCCAGTCGTCCTCGCCCCAGTGGTTGTCGTCGGGAAGCGGCTGGACGGGGTACTCGACGCGGCCGTTCTTGGTGCAGAGCTTCTGGCCGAGCTTAGGCGCGCCGGCCGGGCAGACCTCCACGCAGGCGCCGCAGGCCACGCACTTGGACTCGTCGACGTGGGCCACGTAGGCGGAGCGGCTCATGTTCGGCGTGTTGAAGAGCTGAGAAGTGCGCAGGGCGTGGCATACGTTCACCTGGCAGTTGCAGATGGCGAAAATCTTGTCCTCGCCGTCGATGTTCGTGATCTGGTGGACGAAGCCGTTCTTCTCGGCCTTAAGAAGGATGTCAATGACCTGGTCGTAGGTCACGTAGTGGCCCTTGCCGGTCTCGACGCAGTAGTCCGCCATGTCGCCCACACCGATGCACCAGTCCTGCGGGTCGTCGGCACACCCGACGCCGCGCGTGCGCTCGCCGAGGCGGCAGGAGCAGGCGCCGGCGGAGTAGCGGTCGTACTTCTTCAGCCAATGGGAGATGTGCTCCACGTCGGCGGAGTGGTTCTCGTGGCTGATGGCCTTCTCGACGGGGATGACGTGCATGCCGATGCCCGCGCCTCCGGGAGGCACCATCTTCGTGACCTTGGCCAGCGGCAAGAAGGCCATACGCTCGAAGAAGCGACCGAGCTCGGGGGTCTCCTCGAGCTGCTTCTGGTTCATGAGGGTGAACTCGGCAGAGCCGGGAACGAACATAGGCAGGACATACTGCTTGGTTTTGCTGGGGTTCTCCCAGTTGTACTCGATGATGCCCTTGACGGACATGGAGTCGAGAAGCGCCTGGACCTCCTCGGCCGGCTTGCCGGAGGCTTTGACGAGCTCGTCGAAGGTCATCGGCTTGCGGACCTTCATGTACTTGGTGAGGTCGGCCTCCTCCTCGGTCATAACGGAGGCGAGGCCCCAGTAGTCGGGGTCCTCGACCGTGGTCTTATTGCCAATGCGGTCGGTGATCTTCGCGGCCTCGCGCAGGACGCCGGGCTTGAGCGGCTCGGAGGCCGCGGGGCCGGGCTGGTCGGGCTCGGAGACCCATGTGGTAAAGGTCTCCTTCTCGGAGAAATACTCCTGCGCGATGACGCGCAGCGGCTCGCCGGCCGGGTTCGTGGTCGGAATGACGTTGCGAGCCGCAATCTCCTCGTCGGTGAGCGTGCCCCTCATTGGGTTCTCGTTCAGGTCTACGGACATCTTTTCTCTCCTTTATACGAGCGGCCACTCCCCCAAGCAGCTCGCTGCGGTGTGAATAAACGCCAGCTCAGTGACGCTGCGGCGCGTTGTGCGACCGTCTCGCCGGACGGCGTGCGCTAGGCTTGCTTCCAGGCGGCGACCTCGGCGCGCAGCCAGTCGTACCACTCGTCCATGCCTTCGCCCGTCTTCGCGCATATGGGGATCACACGGGCCTTCGGGTTGCGCATGACCACGTTCGCGCGGCATTTCTCGAGGTCAAAGTCGAAGTACGGCGCGACGTCGATCTTGTTCACGAGGACCACGTCGCAAACCTGGAACATGAGCGGGTACTTGAGCGGCTTGTCGTCGCCCTCGGGCACGCTTAGGATGCAGGCGTTTTTACAGGCGCCGGTATCAAACTCGGCCGGGCACACGAGGTTGCCCACGTTCTCGAGGAAGATGAGGTCGGCGTCCGCGGCGGCGAGGCCGTCAAGGCCCTGCTGGCACATACCGGCGTCCAAGTGGCACATGCCGCCCGTGTGGAGCTGGATGGTCTTCGCGCCGAGCGCGGCGATGGTCGCAGCGTCCACGTCGGAGTCGATGTCGGCCTCCATGACGGCGAGCTTGAGCTCGGGCGCCAAGGCCTCGATCGTGCGAGAAAGGGTGGTCGTCTTGCCGGAGCCGGGCGAGCTCATGAGGTTAAGCAGGTACTGGCCCCGCGCCTTGAGCCCTTCTCGCACAGCATCCGCCTCGCGGTCGTTGTCGGCAAAGACGGACTGCTTAATCTCGAGTACGCGGTATTCCTCCACGGCTCTCCCCTCGTCGCGGCACAAATTAACAATTTGAGTATAGCGATGTCTGTTGACACCCTGTCAACCCTTATCGGCGAGCGGCCCCTTCGGCTGGCGGCAGATCGGCGCAAAAAGGGCGGCCCCGGATGGGACCGCCCTTGCGCAGTGCTATGACCCCGAAGCGCTACTCCTCGTCGGAGCCCTCGGACTTCACGACCTGGGAAAGAAGGTCGTCGAGGCTGCCGAGGTCCTCATTGATGACGTCACCGGACTTATCGCCCGCGTCGTCGGCGGAGCCGCCGATGAGCTCGTCGTCATCGAAGCGGTGCTTGGACGGCGCCGCCGTGCCGAGCATGATGTCACCGTCGGCGTCGGGCGAGAAGACCATGTTCAGCAGCTGGGACAGGTCCTCGCTGTCGGCCTCGTCGTCCTCAGGCTCGAGGATGTAGAGAAGGCCACGGGCCTCAAGGCCGTCGCGGAGCTCCTCGATGGCTTTGGCGCCGATGCCGTCGATGCGCAGCAGGTCGTCCTCGGTCTTGCCGATAAGGTCGCCCACGGTCTCGATGCCGACCTCGCTGAACTTGTTGGTCCAACGCTGCGACACGCCAAGGTCGTCGAACAGGTAGAGCTTGGCGTCCTCGGAGCTGAGGGTGCGGCCGTTCTTGGAGTAGACGCCGCCGAAGTTGTAGTCGTCGCCGACCCAGTCGAGCTGCTTCGGGAGCTGCTCCTCGATGCCCTTGAGCTCGTCGGGGGCCCACTCGGGAAGGCTCTTGGCCATCGGCGAGGTGGGGCCGTCGATCTTCTGGCCGTGGTAGGTGGTCGACACGTTGTGGTACGCGGCGAGGCCGGTGCCGGCCGGGATCTGCTTGCCCACGATAACGTTGGACTTGAGGTCCAGCAGGTGATCGGTGTCGCCCTCGATGGCAGCCTCGGTGAGGACGCCCGCGGTGCGGATGAACGACGCGCTGGAGAGCCAGGAGTCGATCGAGCTGGCGACCTTGAGGGCGCCGAGGATGACCGGCTCGGCCTCGGGCGCGGTGCCGCCGGCCAGGGTGATGTTCTTCACCGTCTCGGCGAAGACGTAACGGTCGACGTACTGGCCGAGCAGGTACTGCGAGTCGCCCGGGCTGGTGACCTGGACGCGGCGCAGCATCTGGCGCGCGATGACCTCGATGTGCTTGTCGTCGAGGTCGACGCCCTGGGACGTATAGACGTCCTTAACGGAGTCGACGAAGACGTGCATGGTCGACTCGATGTCGGTCAGCTTGCGGAGCTTACGGAAGTTGACGAAGCCGCGGGTGATCTGGTCGCCGGCACGGACCTCGACGCCGTCCTCGACGCCCGGCATGAAGCGGGCGGAAGCGGGAACGGTCCACTCCTCCACGACGCGGGTGAGGTCCTCGGGGTCGAGGATGGTGATACGGTACTCGGTCTGCTCCGGGCGGATGCGAAGAAGGCCGGACACGGGAGCCAGGTCGGCCTCGCGGCCCAGGATCTTCTCGTTGACGTTGCCGACGACGTCGAACATACGGGCAACCGTCGGGAGGCCCTGCGTGATGTCGTCAGCGCCAGCGACGCCGCCGGAGTGAATCGTGCGCATGGTGAGCTGGGTGCCCGGCTCGCCGATGGACTGGGCGGCGATGATGCCGACCGCGGTGCCGATGTTGACGGGGCGGCGGGTCGAGAGGTCCCAGCCGTAGCACTTCTGGCAGACGCCGTACTTGCTCTTGCAGGTAAGAAGCGCGCGGAGCTGGACCTTCTTGAGGCCGTGGGCCACGAGCATCTCGAGGTCAGCCTTGGACTCGATGTAGCCGTCGCGCTCGATGAGGACCTCGCCGGTCTCGGGGTCGACGACCGGGTTCAGCACGCAGCGGCCGATGAGGTCGACGTTGACGTCGGTCTCGCCCGGCTTGATGAGCTGGTAGGTAACGGCCTCGTCGGTGCCGCAGTCCTCCTCGCGCACGATGACGTCCTGGCCCATGTCGACGAGTCGACGGGTCAGGTAACCGGAGTCGGAGGTGTGCGACGCGGTGTCGACCAGGCCCTTACGGGCGCCGTAGGTCGAGATGAAGTACTCGAGCGGCTCGAGGCCCTCGCGGAAGTTCGCCTTAATCGGAAGGTCGATCGTCTCGCCGGACATGTCGGCCATGAGGCCTCGCATACCGGCCAGCTGGCGAAGCTGGGTCTTGGAACCACGGGCGCCGGAGTCGGCCATCATGTAAATGGGGTTGTCCTCGGCGAAGCCCTCGAGCATCTTGGAGCCCAGAAGGTCGGTGCACTCGGTCCAGGCGTTAACGACCTCGACGTGGCGCTCGCGCTCGGACAGGAAGCCGTCCTCGTAGTACTCGTTGATCTGGTCGACGCGCTCCTGCGCCTCCTCGATGAGCTCGGGTTTGTCGTCCGGGATCACCGCGTCCCACACGGAGACCGTGAGGCCCGCGAGGGTGGCGTAGTGGAAGCCGGTGGACTTGATGGCGTCGAGAATAGGCTCGACGTCGGCCAGCGGGTAGCGGTCGCAGCAGTCGTTGACCAGCGCGCCGATGTCGCTCTTCACCATCTTGTAGTTGATGAAGGGGTAGTCGGGCGGCAGGCACTGACGGTTGAAGATCACGCGGCCGATGGTGGTCTCGAAGCGGACGGGGCCATGGGACAGGTCCAGGTCCTCGGTCTTGCCCTTGGCCACGAGCACGCGGAAGATGCGCTTGCCGTCCTCGACCACGTTGGCCTCGGTCGGGTCGATGCGGACCACGACGGGAGCCTGCAGGTCAAGGGTGCTGTCGCCCTCGGAGGCGCGCAGGGCGTCCTCGAAGTCAGCGTAGATCTTGGGCTGCTCGCCCTCGGGCAGGGTCTTGCTGGAGGTCAGGTAGTAGGAGCCAAAGACCATGTCCTGGGACGGGACGGTCAGCACCTTGCCGGACGCCGGCGAGCGCAGGTTGTTGCTCGAGAGCATGAGAATGCGGGCCTCGGCCTGGGCCTGCGTCGACAGCGGCACGTGCACGGACATCTGGTCGCCGTCGAAGTCGGCGTTGAAGGGGGCGCACACCAGC
>CAZEHG010000134.1:0-5390 GCA_964512475.1 uncultured Atopobium sp. | reverse complement strand
GTAGTCGTGGTAGCCCGCGCCGTAGTCCATGACGATCATGTCGCCCTTCTTGACCACGTACTCGCCCGGCTGCGCGTGAGGGTTCGCGCCGTTGGGGCCGGCGGCGATGATGGAGCCGAAGGAGAGGGCGTCGGCGCCGTTGTTGAACATGAAGTTCTCGAGCTCGACGCGGATCTGCTGCTCGGTCAGGCCTGGCTTAATGAAGCCGCAGATGTGGGCGAAGGCGGCGTCGGTGATCTTCTGTGCGCGGCGCATGAGCTCGATCTCCTCGGCGTCCTTGACCATGCGAAGGTCACAGATGTCGCCGTGCAGGCGCGGGGTCAGGCAGGCGATGGAAGCAGCGTTGCACTCCTGCAGGAAGCTATCATAAAAGGCCAGGTCGCAGGTGTCCTCAACGGCCACGACGCGGCTCTTGGTCTCCTTGGCCATGGCTGCGGCCCAGTAACCGGGCTTAACAATCTGCTCGTCGACCCCCCAGGCGGTGTCGGAGCCCAGGCGCTCACGGAAGGTGTTGGCGTAACGCGAGTCGGTGTGCAGCCACTGGCCGCCTGCGGTGATGAAGGCGGTATGGGCCACCTCGTCGTCGAAGACGCGCTCGGCGCCCGTGAGCCAGCGCAGGTCGGGGTTGTTGCGCAGAATCACAGCGTCGTAGGCGCGCTCCTCCATGAGGGCACGGAGACGGGAGACGCGCTCGGCGCAGGCAGCTGTATCAGACATGGGGCACAGATCCTATCTTTCGGCGCGGGGGCAGCGGACAGAGGGAATCGTAAGGGGGCGCGCCGTCAGCGCGAGGCGCACCAGGCCGCGACGTGCTCGGCGAGCGCGTCGGCCTCGACGGAGGCGAGGCGCACCCGGCCGATGGCGCGCGGCAAGGCCAGCATGAAGCGGTTGGTGTGCGAGAAACGCTCCTTCTTGATGGCGGCGAGAAGGGCATCGGCGTCAACGGCGCACTCGACGGACCCGAGCCCAAGCCGCTCGAGGAGCTCATCTTGGGTGAACATGTCGTCGAGGGAGAGCTCCTCGCGCGCGACCGAGAGACGCGCCGAGAAGCGCAGCGCCTCGGCGAGCAGCACGGACTCGGGCACGTCGGCGGGCACAACCGCGCGCAGGGCATGGCGCAGGGCCTGGCCGTACTCCACGGACTGCCGGATGGCGACCGACGAGGACGAGGCGACCTTGCCCTTGCTGCGTATGCACTCCACGAGCGCGTCGGCGCCGGCGGCGGCGTCGCCCGACACGATGTCGTCGGCGGCGTCCCAGAGCTTGCCGAAGGCCTTGTCTGAGTCCGCCATGGCGGCCGCGACCATGTGTGCCCGGGCGAGAAGGACATCGTCGGGCGCGCTGTGCGCCTCGAGCACGCCGAGGTCGCAGAGCTCGAAGCGGGCCGTGCCGTCGTGGGCCACCATGCGCGGCAGCCCCGCGACATCGAGCGCGCGCGGCGTGACGCCGCAGGTGACGGCGGAGGCGAAGTCGGTCGGGAAGAGCGCCGCCATGGTCTGCGAGCACCAGTGCGCGCAACCGGCCGCGGCGAGCGAGAGCGAGGCCTCCCCGCCGACCGCGACCACAAGGTCGTCGGCCGTGACCTCGGCGCGCGCGAGCTGGGCGTAGAAAGCCTCGAGCGCCGAGAACCCGTGCGCCTCCTCGCCCGCCGGCAGCCCGCAGGGATGTACGAGGAAGCCCTGGTCGGTGAGGCCGCGGCGAAGCTCCTCGACGACGTCGGCGGGAGCGCCCTGCTCGGCGGCGAGCGCGCAGGCGCGCGGGCGGCCCACGGCGGAGGCGAGGTCGTGCGCGCACCCGGAGGCGAGCCCGACCCCGACGCGCAGGTCCATGGATGAGCCGCGCAGGGTGACCCACTGGCGACGCTTGGGCAGCTCGAGGGCGGAGGGCTCGGCGGCCGGCGCCTGCCCGGCGGCGGATTCCGCCGCCGCTGCCACGCCGACCTGCTCGGCGCCCTCGGCCGCAGCGGCAGCTCCCTGGTTCTTCTCTTCGGTCATAGTAAGCCCTTCTCCCAGAGCAGCTGTCCGCTCTCGTGCGCCACCTGCTCAAAGGTCTTGTTGCGTATGTCGACCCGGATGTCGGCGGCCTGCTCATAGAGCGGGCGGCGGTGCCAGTACAGTCGCTCGGCCTGCCGCGCGTCGCCGAGGTCGGGGCGGCGCATCGTGTTCTTAATCTGCCTGAGGGAGTCGGAGAGGTCGCCATCGAGGTAGACGATGGTCCCCATCTGGTGCATGAGCTCGACGTTGCGGCCCGTCTCGACGATGCCGCCCCCGCAGCTCACCAGCAGCGATTTTCTCACCAGCAGCGTGGTGAGCCCGCGGGTCTCGGCCTCCCGGAAGGCCGCCTCGCCGTCCTCAGTGAACACGCGCGCGATGGGCTTGCCCAGCAGGCGCTCGGCGATACGGTCAGTGTCGACGCTCGGGCGATGGAAGAGCGACCCGAGGTTACGCGCAAGCGTCGACTTGCCCGCCCCCAGAAAACCCACGAAGAAGATGTGGTCGCATCCCTCGTGGACAATGTATCCCGCGTCGTTAGCCAAAGCGTGGAACTCCCCTGCGAATCGTTTATCGAGACTCGATTCTACACGGAAGGCGTTGCCGAAGGGTTTCGACATGGCGCTGGGGAGCGGGCGTGGGAAACCGCCAGGGCAGGCTCGGCGGTCGCCTACTCCCCCTCGAACTTCTTGCCGAGAAGGACGAGGTGCTCGAAGGCGCGGAAAACGTAGGTGTACCAGAGGTCGCGGCAGCACTGCGGGCGCACGAGGATGGTGCGGACACCCGCGAGATTGCCTGCCACGACGTCGGTGAAAACCTGGTCGCCCACCATCACGGTATGCTCGGGGCCTTCCCCCGCCGCCTCCATCGCGCGCTCGAGCGCGAAGGGCGCGGGCTTCATGGCATGGTCCACGAAGTCGCAGCCGAGCTCGGCCGCCGAGGCCCTCACCTGGTCGGTGTGGAAGTTGTTCGAGACGACGTAGGTCTTTATGCCAGCGGCGCGGACCGCGTCGAGCCAGGCGAGGACCGCGGCGGGCGGGCGCTTCGTGTCGCGGGGCACGCAGGTGTTGTCGCGGTCGAGAAGCACGAGACGCACGCCCGCGGCCACGAGCGAGCCGACGTCGATGAGCTCGACCGCGGCGACATAGCGGGTCGCGGCGGCCGAGAGCCGCCCCTCTCCCCTAGCCCTGCGCATCGGCGATCGCCTGCTGGTGCTCCTCGTAGGTCTGGCTGAAGACGTACTGGACGTTTCCGTCGGCGTCGTTATAGAAGTAGAAATAGTAATAGCCGTTGTCCAGGTACTCGGAGTCCGGCGCGCAGACGGCCTTGATGGCTTCGATGCCGGGACAGCAAATCGGCGTCGGGGGCAGGCCCTTGTTCACATAGGTGCTGTAGGGGTCGGACTCGTCGTGCACCTCGGCGGCGGTCGGGTCGTGCCCAACAGAGTATGCGGTGGTCGCGTCGGACTGCAGCAGGCCGTAGTTCGGGTCGCCCATGTTCTCCAGGCGGTTCCAGAACACCGCGGCGACGGCGGCCTGGGTGCTCGGCGTCGACTCCTTCTCGACGATGGAGGCGAGGTTGACGATCTGGGCGACCGAGAGCCCTCGGCCCTCGGCGTAGCTCAGGTCGACGGAGGCGAGCTCGGTCTGGAACTGGGTGAGCATGGCCTTGATCACGCCGTCGGCGGTCGCGCCGTCGCCGAAGGAATAGGTCTTCGGGAAGAGGAACCCCTCGAGCGAGTCGTTGCCGGCGCCCTCGAGGAACGGGTATTCGCCCACATAGTTGGAGGCCTTCGCCTGGGCCAGGAACTCTTCCGACGAGATGCCCAGGGTATCCTGCACCGCCTGGGCGATGCGGGCCAGCGTATAGCCCTCGGGGATGGTGAGCGAGATGCCGCCGGTGTTTGGCCCCGTGGTGAGAAGCTCGATGAGCGAGCTCAGGTCGCCGCCTACCGTGATGGAGTACGTGCCGCTCTTGAGCGACGACTCCGCGTTCATGCGCGAGACCTGCGTGAGGAACTCGTTCTTGCTCGCGATGGCCTTGGCGTCGAAGAGGGCCTGCGCCACGTCCTTGGCGCCTGCCCCGTCGGCGACGGTAACCGTGACCACCTGGCCGGTCTCGATCTGCTGGGTGCCGGAGCTGTCCTGGTTGAACGAGGGGACGACCACGAATACCACGGCCAGGGCGACGATGACGACCGCGAGGATGCCGCCCACCACGAGCCCCGCGCCGCCGCGCCGCTTGGTCTGTTCGCGGCGGACGTTGTGGCTGCCGGCGCGGCGCGTGGCGCGCGTGGCGGCGGCAGACATGCGGTTGGTGGTGAGGGCGCTGCCCGTGGACGCGGGCCGGGCACCGGCGCGAGGGGCGGCGGAACGGCTCGCGGCGCGATGGGCCGCGGAGGAACGGCTCGCGGCGCGAGAGGTCGCGGCGGAACGGGGCGCGGCATGGGAGCCGGCGACGCGGCGGACGGCGCCGCCGGAAGAAGGCCTCGGGGACTGCTGGCCCGACGCGGGCGTCGAGAAGTGCGCGGAGCGGAACGGGCGTTGCGGGTTGGCGGGTGTGGTCATGGGGAGCCTTCTAGTCGGTGGCGTCGAGCTTGGAGTCGAGCCAGGATTGCAGGAAAAGTGACGCGGCGACCATATCGACCTTACCACGCATGGAACGCTCGGAGAGGCCCTGCTCCCTGAGTATGCGCTTGGCCTCGGCCGAGCTCAGGCGCTCGTCGGCGAACTCGAGGGGAAGGCCGCACGCGGAGGCGATCCGGCGGGCCTGCGCCATCACGCGCTCGGCCTGCGGGCCCTCCTCCCCCGCGAGCGTCATCGGCCGCCCGCAGACGAGGACCTCGGGCTCCCAGTCCTCCAGGACGCGCCGGAACGTGCGGGCGCCGGCGATGACCTCAGCGGCGGGCAGCACGCAGACCGGGGAGGCCACGCGCCCGGACGGGTCGCTCACGGCGACGCCGACGCGGACCTCCCCGATGTCGAGCGCGAGCGCGCGCACTAGAGGCCGAGCTCCTTCTTGGCGGCGTCGAGGGCCGCGTCGATGCCGGAGACGTCGGAGCCGCCGGCCTGAGCCATGTTGGGGCGCCCGCCGCCGCGGCCGCCGACCAGGCCGGCGATGGCCTTGACGACGTTGCCGGCCGAGAAGCCGGAGGCGACGGCTGCGTCGGTGCCGCCGGCGAGAAGCGCGACCTTGCCGTCGGGGGTGGCGGATGCGATCACGCAGGCCACGGGCTCGCCCTTTGCGGCGTCGCGGATGCCGTCCCAGGCAGAGCGCATGTCCTTGCCGGAAAGGCCGTCGAGGCGCGCGACGACCGCCTTGTAGCCGTCGAGCTGGACGGCGGAGTCGAAGGCGGCGGCCACCTTGTCGGAGCCGGCGCCGGTCGTGGCGGCCTCGAGC
>CAZEHG010000133.1:0-5420 GCA_964512475.1 uncultured Atopobium sp. | reverse complement strand
ACGCGTTTCGCGAGAGCCTCCAGCAGCGCCCTGCTGGAGGCTCTACTACACGCCCGGAGGGCGTCGTTATCGGATAGTCAGATTCGACGTTGTAGGTTTTCACGGAGAGGTCACTCGGCTTCCAAACGCCACGCGGGTCGTTATCGGGATTCTTGTAGCGCGCATTCGCCTCCTCCGTTCGAGGCAGGCGGCCAATTACGAAATGCTCGATTGACTTGGCATAAACGAGAACATAGTCATGGCTATTCGAGACGTACTTCGCATCGTTCTTGGGCGAGTAAGCGCGCTCCCAGATCAGTTGAGCAACGAAATTCGCCTCTCCAAACACCTCATCGCAAAGAATGCGAAGGTTCCTGTCCTCGTTGTCATCGATGCTGATGAAGATCACGCCGTCCTCGCGCAGCAGCTCGCGAGCCAGCCTCAGCCGCGGGTACATCATCGAGCACCAGTCGGAGTGATAGCGGCCACTCGTATCGGCGTTGGATTGATCAGAAAGACCGGCCTGTTCCTTATAGTTCTCGATGGTGTCGCCGAACTTGTCCTTGTAGACGAAGTCGTGGCCCGTGTTGTACGGCGGGTCGATATAAATCATCTTCACCTTGCCGTGGTAGCCGCGCTGGAGCAGCTTCAGGACCTCGAGGTTGTCGCCCTCGATGTAGACGTTGTCGGAGTCGAAGCTGCCGTCCTGGCCGTCGCGGCCGCGCGACTTCTCCGGGCAGGGGCGCAGCGTCGCCGTGCTCGGGGTCTGGGACTGGCGGATGGCGTCCATCTGGCCGGGCCAGGTGAAGGCGTAGCGCTCCTGCCCCTCGTCCACCTCGTCGCCCAGCAGCAGGCGCAGCTTGTCAAAGTCTATGCAGCGAGAGCTAGGCCTCTCTCTCTCTGCAGATTCGGTCACTATCTCGGGAAACATGAGCTTCAGCTGCTCGATGCGATCGGCAACCAGATCCTTGGACTTCAAATCCATCTTCTTGATCTCGGCCATTGTCTACTCCTTGGTCGGGTTTGCGTTGCTTCGTTTACCTGCGGGAAGCCACTTCGTCCAGATTGGGCACGTCTCCCAACCATCGCCGAACCCCATGCGACGCAGGTCCTCCTGGGGGCGGGTGCCCAGCAGAGCGAACAGCCTCTCACGCCATGCGGTGTTCGGCGCAGCCACCTCCAGCATGTGCGAGAGGATGGTCAGGACGGCGAAAACCTTGTCGGGGCGGACCTCATGGGGCACATGCCACCTCGGGTCGTTCTTCTTGCGCGGGATCATCGGCCTGGTGCCCAGCGTCCTGTTCCAAAGGCGTCCGTGGTGCGCGCAGATGTTCCTCACGGTGTTGAGCGTCCTGAGCCAGGACTCCATGACCTTCGGCTTGACGCCAAAGGCGCTGGCAATAGATTCTCGAACTTCGTTTGGCGCGCCCCTGAAGAGAGTGAGCACCATGCCGAAGTCCATCAGGTTTACCAGAGCCCAGTACGGCGGCAATGCGTTCTCGCTGTAGTCCCGCTTGAAGTGGAGGGCGAAGGGTTCGCGGGAGCGGTCGTAAGCCTCGTGGCAGCGCTCCATGAGCTTTGCATAGCGGACCTGGCTCAAGTTGGGCAGGTTTTGGGGGTCCTCATAGCCAAATGGACCGCTTGATTTTGCGAGCTCGTAGGCAAGCTGGGCGCGCAGATACACCTCCACGCGCTCGACGGCATCGAAGACGACAAGCTTGAACTGCCTGTCGAAGGTGTAGAGGTCCCATACCCTCGCAAGGTTCGTCCCGTCGAGGAAGGTGTCGTCCTTCTGCTTGAAGATGTGCCAGTAACCGCTCAGGCGATAGTAGCCGGCGCTTCTCAGGCACTGGATGAGCTCACCTCGGTCGGCGGCCATCCCCCGCCCTATAAGGAGATCAGCCTGTTCGTCGAAGGTCTTGAAGGGCTTCTCGTATCTCATCGCGCTGCCCCCAGACAAAATAAAACCCGCCAGTTGAGCTTCTGCGAGAGGCCGGCGGGTGTACTGGTTGAAAGTATACCTGCATCGCCCCGGAGCGTCACGGAATTTCTTGGCGAATGGCCGTCACGCATGGCAGATCTCCTTAATCGATTCGGCCACCCGGCCGAGTTCCTGTTCCAGCTTCTTGCCGCGCATGCGCAGCTTTGCGATCTCGTTGAGGGATAGGTCGCGGTCCTGCCGCTGCCGATTGACCTCGGCGAGCTCGGCGTCCAGGGCGTCGCGCCTGGCTATCAGCCCCTCCAGCGTATCGCGGTCGCGCGCGTCGCAGGACGGGAAGAGCCCGAGCGAGGGCACGGCGCGCGACAGCCTCACGTTCCAGGCGACGCCCTCCAGGTAGGAGAGAAGGTCCGCCTGCGGCAGGTTGCGGAAGGCCAGCGCATCGCAGAGGGGCGCGAGCGCCGGCGCGGTCAGGTCCACGGCACCAGTGGACTCCACGCGATCCACCACCGTGGCGCCCTGCTCGGCCATGCTCTTGCGGGTCACGGAGACCGATATGCAGGCCCCCTCGGCCTCGCCGAAGAGGATGACCGTGGGGTTGGGGAAGCACTTGTGCAGAAGCCTCGCCACCTCGGCGTAGGCCGCCGAGCCCGCCATCTCGCAGCGCAGGAAGATGATGCCCTGGATGTCGCGCTCGTCGTCCACCGTGGGCAGCACGCGGCACGTGGAGCGCTGCACGGTGGCGAAGTGCGAGAGTCTGGCCACGCGGTCGAGCACCTTCCGGGATTGGGATCGCTCTCGTAGCGATTTGCACAATCAAGGCAGAGGGCGATTTTGTCTTCGAATGACCCGAGCTTGGGCATCTCGTCGACAAGCGCCTCATACTCCCGCTTTTTGCGATAGTCCTTCTTTGCCGGGGGCGGGGTAATGCCAACGATCTTGTATCGACTTGCAGAGCCATTCGAGCATATCGCCGCCCCGCAAAGCGGGCATTTTCCCGAAGCTTCAAGAAACAGCTCAGCTTCCGTCGCCGAATGGTTATCCGGGCCGCCATCCCGTCCGTTCTCCCCCGGGTAGGCGCTTCTCCTCTTGGCATTTCTCATGATGGAAATGAATTCCGCCGCAAGGCGATCACCGATATTCATCGAGTCGAGCTCAGGTAGCTCATCCCCGAACTCGTCGATGAGCATGTCGATCACGCCGGTCGGAAGGCCATAGATCTTTTCAGCAAATCCATCCGAGTCGAGCTTGGTGAGAGCACGTCCAGCAATTCTCGAGATTCCTCGGCCTTCTTGGAGATATCCGCGGCAGGTCGAATCTTCGAAATCGCGCAGCGGGTTGCATTCGCCATCATCAAACGAGGTGATGTCAATGAACAGCTGACGGACCGCGGCCCCTTTGCTCAGGTTCGGATAAGCGAGGTCCACAAGCGGACCCGCAAACCTCTTGAAGTCCATACCCCCTCCAAACTGATCAAAACTGATCAGCCCTAATCAAAGCGCCGCGAGCGAAGTCCTTACTCACGAGATGATCGTCTCACAGCTTGCGCAAGCTCCCGATTCGGCCACCAGGCAGAAAGGAAGCAGCTGTGTTGCTCATCCAAACATGTTGGGACTCGCGAGTCCCAAGCGCTGCGGGCAGCGCGACGAACCAGAAAAGCGATGGCACGTCTCTCGATTTTCGCATTGCCACTAATTATACCGTGGCGCCCACGTGCCCCAGCTATAGCCAGATCACCCTCATCCAAGAGGAGGCATGCAATGGCTAAGCTCAACTGTCGGCGCAAGGGCTGCAAGGACGTGTGGAACGCGTTTCTTGTGTCCATGGCCTACTATGCCGGTCTGTTTGAGTTCCCGGTCATCCAGCCTACGCGTTGGGTTCCAAATCGCCTCGTGGCGTTCTCGAAGGCCATCCGATGTAACGATTTCGACCAATGGGTCCATTTCTTCGAAGACGACTACCTCTTCGAGCGCCTCTGGCGTCAGCCGAAACGATACCTGCCCATCCTCAAGCGCTACAACGGCGTGATCCTCCCGGACTTTAGCGTTTACCGCGACATGCCGCTCGTCGTGCAGCTGTACAACATCTATCGCAGCAGGGCTGTGGGGGCCTGGCTCCAGGCGAATGGCGTCAAGGTGATCGTCAACGTGCGCTACGGCGATGGGCGCACGTATCGCTGCTGCTGTGACGGCATCGCCAGCGGCTGCACCATCGCCGTCGGCAGCCACGGAACCCTGCGAGACGCCGAAGATGAGCGCCACTTCTCAGAGGGGCTAGTGGCGGTCGTAAAAAGGCTCAAGCCCTCGACGATCGTTGTGTACGGCGCCGCCCCCGATGCCGTATTTGGCAAATTTGCAAAGGCCGGGATCAACATCGTCCAATTTGAAAGCTCCTTCGCTGAAGCGCACAAGGAGCGCGAATAATGGGCGGCGGGATCCATGGAGGCTTCGGTCACACCGCAGGGTCCTCAAGCACAAGTTCTAGCGGAATCTTCACGCGCGTCCAATATGAAGGGAGCGTTACGGTCAACGGCGTGACAAGAGACGTTAGCCGAAGGGTCTATCAGCGCAATGACATCGATTTCGATTACATAGACCCGGAGTCCGGGAAGAGCAATCTTCAACTTATGAACGCGGGACGTGCGCCAATCGGAAACGACGGCCTCCCAATCCAGCTGCATCACGTGCTTCAGAAAGAATCGGGGCCAATGGTCGAAGTCCGCGAGACGACGTACGAAGAATACAATAGGACCCTGCACGGCCTGGGCATTCGCGGGGCAAGCTTCAGGAATGACCCTATCCTGAGCAGACAATACGTCAACTTCCGCAGGCAATACTGGAAATGGCGTGCCGAGCAGTACCGAAAGGAGCTTGCCTGATGAACGGAAAGATCGAAGCGCTGATTTCCCAGCACGAGCAGGACGGCGACTTCACGCACATGAAATTGACCGACCGCATGCTTGAGGACGCGCAGGCCCAGCTCGGGCTGACCATCCCGGCCCAGTTTGTCGACTTCATCGATGCCTATAGCCACGGCGGCATCGGCGGCGTAGAAATCCTGGGCGTCGGCTTGACCGGAACCATGGTCTTCCTAGAGGCGACCCTCAGGGCGCGAATGTACGGCCTGCCCCAGAACCTCCTTGTCGTCGAAGACTGCGACGAATGGCTGTACTGCATCGACTGCGATAGCAGCAAGGTGGTGTCTTGGAGCCAAGTCGACGGCATCCGAGAAGAGTACCCTGATTTCGACACGTTCCTTCTTCAGGACCTCGAGGACGCAATCGAGAATCTATAGGGAGAGCTTGGAACACGGTACCGCCGCACCGCAAACCAGAAAGCAAAACAGGGGTCGTCTCGATTGAGACGGCCCCTTTAACGTGCTATTATATTTGTAAGTAGAACGTTTGTTCTATTCCCACTCGATCGTTGCGGGGGGCTTCGACGTCACGTCATAGCACACGCGGTTGGCACCCGGCACCTCGGCCACGATGCGGCCGCTGATG
>CAZEHG010000132.1:0-5439 GCA_964512475.1 uncultured Atopobium sp. | reverse complement strand
GCGGCGCCTTCGAGTCCTTCGACGAGAACCTCGCCGACGCGGCCCGCACCCTCGGGCGCTCCGAGCGCTGGATTTTCTGGCGCGTGAAGATGCCCTTCTGTCAGCAAGGCATCGTCGCGGGCGCGGTCCTCGCCTTCGCCCGCGCGCTCGGCGAGTACGGCGCGACGGCCATGATCTGCGGCTATACGCCCGGCACGACGGCAACGGTGTCGACCACGGTCTACCAGCTCTGGCGCACGAACGACGACGCCGGCGCCCTCATGTGGGTCATGGTCAACCTCGCGATCTCGGCCGTGGTGCTCCTGGCCATGAACTGGTTCGAGCAGAAGAGCAAGGCGGGCGACGCCCGCGGGGGGTCGGCCCACGGCGGGCGTGCGCGCCTGGCGGGAGGCGCGCGATGAGCCTTTCCGTCGACGTGAAGAAGCGCCTCGGCGCCTTTACCCTGGATGTCTCCTTCGAGGTCGACCGCGCCGACGAGACGCTCGCGCTTCTCGGCCCCTCGGGCTGCGGCAAGTCGATGACCCTCAAGTGCATCGCGGGCATCGTCTGCCCCGATGAGGGCCGCATCGTCCTCAACGACCGTGTGCTCTTCGACAGCGAGAAGCGCGTTAACCTGCGCCCGCAGGAGCGCCACGTGGGGTACCTGTTCCAGGACTACGCGCTCTTCCCGAGCATGACGGTCGAGCAGAACATCGCCTCGGGCGTCCTGGGGGTCGACAAGGCCGAGCGCGCCCGGCGCGTGGCCGAGCAGGTCGAGGCGTTCCGCATCGGCGGCCTCGAGAAGAAGCGCCCCTCGCAGCTCTCCGGCGGCCAGCAGCAGCGCGTCGCTCTCGCCCGCATCATGGCGAGTCGCCCTGAGCTGCTCCTGCTCGACGAGCCCTTCTCGGCGCTCGACGGCTACCTCCGCTGGCAGCTCGAGCTCGAGCTCACCGACACGCTACGCCAGTTCCCCGGAGGCTCTGTCTACGTGAGCCACAACCGCGACGAGGTCTACCGTATGTGCGACACCGTCTGCGTCGTCTCGCAGGGGCGCTCCGAGGAGAAGCTCAGCGTGCCCGAGCTCTTCGAGACCCCCTCGACGCTCGCCGCGGCGCTCATCTCCGGCTGCAAGAACGTGAGCGCGGCTGAGCCGGCGGGCGACGGCCGGCTCCGCTGCGACGACTGGGGCGTCGAGCTGCGCACGTCGCTGCCGGTATCTGCTGGCTGCGACCATGCGGGTATCCGTGCGCACTACTTCGAGGTCGAGGCGGCCGGCGGACCCGACGGCGGCCCAGTGGCCGAAGCGCAGGGCGAGAACCGCATCCCTTGCACCGTGGAGCGCGTCATCGACAACACCTTCTCGACCATCGTCATGCTGGGCACCCCCGGCGGCGGTCAGATCCGCTATGAATGCGACAAGGAGAAGTGGGCCGCCCTCGGAGACCCCCCGAGGGTCGCGCTGCGCATTGCGCCCGAGTTCGTCATGCCGCTCGTCGGCGGCGCGGACGGGCGCCCCTAGTATGGCCCCCGTCCTTGACCCCGAGGGCAGGCGTATCGCGTACCTGCGCCTCTCTGTGACCGACCGCTGCAACTGCCGTTGCGTCTACTGCATGCCCGAGGGCGGCGTGCCCATGCTCTCGCACGACGATATCCTGAGCTTCGAGGAGCTCACCGAGGTCGTGCGGGCGGCGGCTGAGCTCGGCGTGCGCAAGGTCCGCCTGACGGGCGGGGAGCCCCTGGCGCGACGCGGCGTGGTCGACCTCGTGCGCATGGTCGCCGGCGTGCCGGGCATCGATGAGGTGGCCATGACCACCAACGCGTGCCTGCTCGCGCCCGTGGCGAGAGACCTGCGCTCTGCGGGCCTCGCGCGCCTCAACGTGAGCCTGGACACGCTGCGCCCCGACCGCTACGCGCGGATCACGCGCTGCGGGCGGCTTGAGGACGCGCTCGCGGGCCTCGCCGCCGCGCGCGCGGCGGGCTTCGCCCACACGAAGGTGAACGTTGTCCTCATGGGCGGCGTGAACGACGACGAGGTCGCCGACCTCGCGGCGCTGGCCCGCAACGAGGCCGTCGACGTGCGCTTCATCGAGCTCATGCCCATCGGCCCCTCTGCCGGCTGGCCGCGCGCCCGTTTCTTGCCCGCCGAGGCCGTGCTCGAGGCGCTCCCCGGCATGGAGTCCCTCGGCCGCGACGGCGTGGCGGAGCTCTGGCACATGCCGGGCTGGTCAGGCAACGTCGGCCTCATCCGCCCCATGAGCCACAAGTTCTGCGACGGCTGCAGCCGGATCCGCGTGACGGCCGACGGCAAGCTCAAGCCGTGCCTGCACTCCGCCGCCGAGATCGACCTGCGGGGGCTCGACCATGAGGGGCTTCTTTCCGCGCTCAGGGCGGGCATCGCCGCCAAGCCGAAGTATCATCGGATGGACGAGGGCCGCGCGAGCGAATCCGCGCGCGACATGAACGAGATCGGGGGCTAGGCGTTGGCCGTGGAGGACCTCACGCACATAAACGAGCAGGGGCGCGCCCGCATGGTGGACGTCTCGGCCAAGGAGAGGACGCAACGGGTGGCGCTCGCCGCGGGCTTCGTGGCCATGGCGCCCGAGACGATCGCGCTCGTGCGCACGGGCGGCTGCAAGAAGGGCGACGTGCTTGCCGTCGCGCAGGTGGCGGGCATCATGGCGGCCAAGCGCTGCTGGGAGCTCGTGCCCATGTGCCACCCCATCCAGCTCACCGGCGTGGACGTGCGCTTCGAGCTCGTTGAGGGGCCGGGCCGCTGCGGCGTGGCCATCGAGGCCGAGTGCCGCTGCTGCGGCGAGACGGGCGTCGAGATGGAGGCGCTCACGGCGGTCTCCGTGGCCGGCCTCACCGTCTACGACATGCTCAAGGCGGCCCAGCGCGACATGGTCATCGACGAGGTGCGTCTCCTCGAGAAGAGCGGCGGCAAGTCCGGTCACTTCGTCCGCGCCGCCGATTCAAACCGGCCGCAGGTCGACGATGCTGTTCTCGCCACCGTCGTCGCCGTCTCGGTCAGCCGTGAGAAGGGCACCCGCAAGGTCCCCCAGGACGCCATCGAGCTCATCGTCGGCTCCGGCGTGGCGGGCGACGCGCACGCCGGCAACTGGCACCGGCAGGTGAGCCTTCTTCCCGAGGAGTCCGTCGACCGCATGCGCGAGAAGCTGCCCGGGCTCGCTGCCGGCGACTTCGCCGAGAACATCCTCACGCGCGGGGTCGAGCTCAAGGAGCTGCCCGTGGGCACCGTGCTCAAGGTGGGGGAGGCCGAGCTCGTGGTCACGCAGATCGGCAAGACGTGCCACGGCGACTGCGAGATCCGGCGCCTCACCGGCAGCTGCGTCATGCCGACCGACGGCGTCTTCGCCGTGGTCACCCGCGGCGGCTCGGTCCGCCCCGGAGACCGGATCAGTTGGGGATGACGCGGGGGCGAGGCCCCAACGCGTCGCTTAGGAGAGGAGCGAGCATGAAGCTGATGCGCACCGAGGACGCCGTCGGGCAGGTCCTCTGCCAGGACATGACCCAGATCATCCCAGGCAAGTCCAAAGGCCCCCGCTTCAAGAAGGGCCACGTGGTCACCGAGGAGGACATCCCCGTTCTTCTTTCCATGGGCAAGGTGAACCTCTATGTCTGGGAGCTTGAGCAGGGGATGGTTCACGAGAACGACGCCGCGCGCCGCCTGGCGGCGCTCTGCCTGGGGCCGGGGACCGTGTCCGCGGGCGAGCCGTCCGAGGGCAAGATCGGCATCAACGCGGCGCACGACGGCTGCCTCATCGTGAACACCGAGAAGCTCAACGCCGTTAACGCCACCGACGAGGTCATGGTGGCCACCCGCAAGGGCGGTTTCGGCGTGCACGCGGGCGACGCCCTCGCCGGCACGCGCGTGATCCCGCTCGTGGTGCGCGAGGAGGTGCTCGAGGAGGCCGAGCGCGCTGCGGGCGACGAGTTCCTGCTCGAGGTGATGCCGTTCGTCCTGCGCCGCGCGGCCGTCATAGCCACGGGCTCCGAGGTGGCGTCAGGCCTTATCGAGGACGCGTTCACCCCCGTTATGGTGCGTAAGCTCGCCGAGTACGGCATCGAGGTGACCTATACCGCCACCCCCGGCGACGAGATGGACGCCGTTGCGGCCGCCATCGGCGAGGCGCGCGCCTCGGGCGTCGACCTCGTGCTCTGCACAGGCGGCATGAGCGTGGATCCCGACGACAACACGCCCGGCGCCATCAAGCGCGCCGGCGCCCGCATCGTCACCTACGGGAGCCCCGTGTTGCCGGGCGCCATGCTGCTTGTCGGCTATTTCGACGAGGGTGTGGGCGGCGAGAAGCCCGAGCGCCCGGTGCCCGTGCTCGGCGTCCCCGGCTGCGCCATGTACAACAAGGCCACGGTGCTCGACCTCGTGCTGCCGCGCGTGGCGGCCGGCGTGGCCCTGTCCAAGCGCGACTTCGTCGTGATGGGCGAGGGCGGCCTGTGCCTGGGTTGCAGGCCCTGCACCTTCCCGGTCTGCCCTTTCGGAAAATAAGGCATCTGAGGAGGTCTGCATGAGTGACGAGAGATACGCCGCGGCGGTCGTGACCGTGAGCGACCGCGCGTCGAGGGACGAGCGCGAGGACGGCTCGGGGCCGGTGCTCGCCGAGCTGCTGCGCGCGCACGGCTACAAGGTGGTCTACACCCGCGTTGTGCCCGATGAGCGCGACGTCATCGAGCGCGTGCTCACCGACGTGGCCGCCGACGACGTTGCGCTCGTGCTCACCACGGGCGGAACGGGTTTCTCGCCGCGTGACGTGACGCCTGAGGCAACGGCGGCCGTCTGCGAGCGCATGGCGCCCGGCATTCCCGAGGCCATGCGCGCCGCGTCGATGGCCATCACGCCGCGGGCCTGCCTCTCGCGCGAGGTCGCCGGCATCCGCGGGCGCACCCTCATCGTCAACCTGCCCGGCAGCCCCAAGGCCGCGCGAGAGAACATCGAGGCCGTGATCGAGCCGATCGCCCACGGTCTGCGGATCCTGCGCGGCGGCGTAGCCGACTGCGCGGCAGAGGCCGACGTCGCACATCCATAGAACGGATCGGCCCCTAAGAGAACGGCCCGGGTCCTGTACGTCTCAAGACGTACAGGACCCGGGCCGTTTCGAACTTCGGGGTCGGTTTCAGTGCATCGTGTACGTGTGAAGAGGTACACGACTCGTGCGCCCCGAGGCTCTCCTGGGCCTTAGCCTCGGGCAGCCGCCTCGCGGCCGCGGCGGAACGCCTCCAGGTTGGCCTCGACCGTCTTCGGCGGCACGCGGCGCGAGATCGCGTCCTCCCAGTCGGCGGCCGAGAAGGGCAGCGCCGTTGAGAGCGCGCCCACGAGCACCACGTTCGTGGAGCGGGGGCTGCCGACCTCGCGGGCGATTCTCCCCGCAGGGATCTTCACGGCGCCGAGCTCGTCCAGGGCGCCGTCGACGTCCTCGGGCATCT
>CAZEHG010000131.1:0-5509 GCA_964512475.1 uncultured Atopobium sp. | reverse complement strand
ACGCCGAGGGCCACGTCCAGCCCAGCTACGACAAGCAGTACGTCCGCGATTGGCTGCGCGCCAACTGGAACATGCAGGGCGAGCCGCCCCGCATCCCGGCGGACGTCATCGAGGGTACCTCCAAGCGCTACCAAGAGGCCTTCCAGATCATCACCGGTACCGAGTTCGACCCCAAAGGAGTTTAGAGTCTAATGTCCCTGCGTGAGACCATCGAAGGTGCTCGTGACGAGGCCAAGGAAAACGTCGATTCCATGACCAAGAAGGCCAAGGACGGAGGCGAGAAGGGTACCGACGACGAGAAAGCCGTCGCCGCCTACGACCCGTTCAAGAGCGGCAAGGCTACCGCGGCGGGCGCCAAGCCGGCCCGCGAGGCCGCCGCTTCCGTGCGCATGGAGGGCAGCCGCCCGAAGAAGAACCCCGCCACCATGACCAAGGAAGAGAAGAAGGCTGCCCGCGCCGAGGAGCGCACGCTCGAGGACAGGCGCAACCAGGCGTATGACTACATCCTCAAGGGCGACCCGGCGTTCAAGAAGACCGAGAAGATGTGGTGGATCCTGCTGGGCCTGGGCTTTGGATTCACGATCATCTCGTTGCTGGTCACGTACGTCTTCCCGAGCGAGTCGAATGAGTACACGACTGCGCAGGGTGTTGCCGGTCTCATCACACTCGTCCTTGCGTATGCATTTATCATCGCTGCGTTCGTCTACGACTTCCGTAAGCGCCGTCCGTTCCGCAAGGCCGCCGAGAGGCGCCTGCAGGGCATGAACGACAAGAAGATCACCGACTTCCTCAAGGCTGAGAGCGACAAGGCTGCCAAGCTTGCCGCCGAGAAGGAAGCTGCCAAGGCCGCGAAGAGCAAGTAAGACAGAGCTTCTTTATAGCGAACCGATGCCCGCCGGGAAATCCGCGTCCCGGCGGGTTTTCATTGCCGTGCGGCGACGGCAGTGCGGCGCACGGCGATGTTTTCAAAGGGTTTTGCCGGGGCTTGGCCGGTTATGCTCCGACGGTGTGAGGCCTGGAAATACAAAGTCTGACTTTTTGCACTATAAAAATGGTTGAGCCGAGTAGTCGCCAAATATGCAAGAGGTTTACCTGGGAAAATAGAGCGCAGCGATACTTGGCTACTTAGGCTGACCTGATTTAAAGTGCGAAAAATCAGAGTTATCTGCTGATGAGGCGTAAATCCGGCGGGCAAAGCACAAAACTATCTCACAGCCTGACTTTTGAGTGGATTGGCGCTCGCAAACGAGTAACCGGTGACCTATAGAGGTCCAGGTGCTAAACTAATCATCCATGCCTTCGTAGCTCAGGGGATAGAGCACGGCTCTCCTAAAGCCGGTGTCGGCGGTTCGAATCCGTCCGGGGGCACCATAAATGACCTGCGGGCCAGTCGCTTTTTGCGGCTGGCCCGGTTTTGTTTGCGGCAAGCCGTGGGGGTTGGAGTGTTCCTAAAGCTCGGGCGGAATTCTGTACGTGTGAGGGCGTACAGAACTCGATCGTTTAGCCGCCGAGAAATGAAAACGGGCCTGTTGTGTACCTCCGAAGGCGTACACAACAGGCCCGTTGCTGTCGGCAGGGGGTTGCCTTACGCGCGGCCGGTGGAGCCGAGGTTGTCCATGTGGGATGCCACGACGTCGTAGATCTCCTGCATGCCGGGCTTGGCGGGCTTCTTCGGGTCGAAGCAGCCGGGGTTCTCGGCCATGAAGCCCATGAAGCCGCGGGTGTAGGCCTGGCGCAGCTCAGTGGCGTAGTTGACCTTGCAGACGCCATTCTTGATGGCCTCGGCGACCTGGTCGTCGGGCACGCCGGAAGTGCCGTGGAGCACCAGAGGGATCTCCAGGCGGGAGCGGATCTCCTTCAGGACGCCCTGCTCGATGTGCGGGGTGCCCTTGTAGACGCCGTGCGCGGTGCCGACGCCGACGGCAAGGGAGCTGCAGCCGGTGCGGGCCACGAACTCCTCGGCCTCATCGGGATCGGTGTAGGGGTTCTCGCCCTCGACGGCCGGGCCGTCGTCCTCCTTGCCGCCGACCTTGCCGAGCTCGGCCTCGACGGGGATGCCGATGGGGGCGGCGACCTTGGTCACGGAGGCGGTCAGCGCGATGTTGTCCTCGAAGGTGTCGTGGGAGCCGTCGATCATGACGGAGGTGTAGCCGGCGTGCATGGCCTGCATGCAGCGGTCGAAGCCGTCGCCGTGGTCGAGGTGGATGGCCACCGGCACGCTGGCCTGCTCGGCCGCGACCTTGGCCATGGCGGCGAAGTAGTCGAGGTTGGCGTACTTGACGGTGCCCGGGGTGGTCTGCATGATGACGGGCGACTTCTTGTCCTCGGCGGCGCGGATGACGGCCATGACGAACTCGAGGCTCTCGACGTTGAAGGCGCCGACGGCATAGTGGCCGGCCTGGGCGTCCCTGAGCATCTGGGTGGTGGTAACGAGCATGATGGTCCCTCTCTTCGAACAGCGACGGTGGGTGTCCTGCGCGCGTGGTTCGGCGCAGAGGCTGTTGTTCGAGGGCGGCCGCTCTCTTTGTTGCTAGGAAGAACTATAGAGGTGTTTTGGCTTTCGAGTTTTCGATGACTTAAGGCAAAAGCGAAAAGAAAAGAAAGTGAATAGGCGACTATTTACGTTTCCAAGGGTGTTTGGATAAAATCTTTAGAAAGAAACGAAATGAGTCGTGAAACGCTTACGCTTCGGTCGGCAACCGCAAAATTGCGCGGCGGATCACGAGGTCTCCACAAACACAGGAAGAAGGTCATTAGCCATGATGCGAGACGAGCGCCGTGCGGCGATTCTCTCCGAGCTCGACCGAACGGGCTCGGTGAAGGTGAGCGACCTCGCGGGCCTTCTTGGCATCTCGACGGTCACCGTGCGTTCTGACTTGGAGGCGCTCGAGCACGACGGCAAGCTCAGGCGGACGCACGGGGGAGCGGTGTCGCTCTCGCGCACGCTCACGGTGTCGGTGCAGGACCGCCGCGTGAACGTGAACGTCGGCGCAAAGGCGGCGGTCGGCAGGGCAGCGGCCGAGCTCGTGGCGAACGGGGAGTCCCTGCTCGTGGACTCGGGGACGACGGCTCTCGAGTTCGTGCGAAACCTTGCGGGCAAGAAGGGCGTCACCGTGGTGACGGCAGACCTCACCATCGCCGATTACATCGATCGAAGCCTGCCCGACGTCGACGTCGTCCTTCTGGGCGGGTCGCTGCGCAAGGGCCACCGCTATCTGTACGGGCCGCTCGTCATCTCCGCCTTGGAGGCGCTGCATCCCGATAAGGCGATCGTCTGCCCGACGTCGTTCGTTCCTGGACGCGGCTTCATGACTAACTTTGAGCAGATGGCTGAGGTCAAGCGCGCGTTTTTACGCTGCGCCGAGAAAATCTATGTGCTCATGGATGCGACGAAGGTGGGGGCGAGCGGCCTCATGTGGTTCGGCGCCCCGAGCTCTGTCGACGCCATCGTCATGGACTCCGACCCGAACGGTGTTGTTGCCGCGGAGGTCGAGGAGCTGCCCTGCAAGCTCGTCTTGGCAAGTTAGCCCCGCGGCCCCGCGGCCCCGCGCCCCCACCTCCCGCGCCCCTCTCTCCGAGTTCGGAAGGCTACCAAACTTGGGAAGCCTTCCGAACTCGGAGGGGGCAACGCTCTGACCTGGGGCGCATTCGCGCTCGGCTTCCGCTGTGCCCCTCTCCCCAAGTTTGGAAGCCTTCCAAACTTGGGGAGAGGGGATGAGAGGGGCGAGCTCGGGCTGGTAGCGGCATTTTGATCCACTTGAGCTGCGAGGGCTCTGCGATACTCAAGCTATCGAAATCGATGCATGAGGAGGACCTATGGGCACGTATGCAATCAAAGCGGGCAAGTTCCTTCTTCCCGGTGCGGTTCAGCGCGGCGGTTACCTGACCATCAAGGACGACGTGTTCGGCCACTGGACGGACGAGGCTCCCGAGGGCGTTCCGGTGGTGGACTGCTCCGGCAAATGGGTCGCGCCCGGCTTCGTCGACACCCACATCCACGGCTTTTATAACCACGCGACCGACGACTGCGACGCCGACGGCATCAATATCTCCAGCGAGGCCCTTGCTCGCCACGGCACCACCAGCTGGATTCCCACCACCTTCACCGACTCGGCCGAGAGGATCGAGGCCGCCTGTGTCTCCATCGCTGCTGCCGACGAGTCCCGCTCCGCCGGCTTCGTGGGCGCTCGCATCCAAGGCATCTACCTCGAAGGTCCCTTCTTCACCGCCGCGCACGTGGGCGCGCAGAACCCGGCGTATCTCTGCGACCCCTCGTACGAGCTCTTTGAGCGCTGGCAGAAGGCGGCAGGCGGCCGCATCCGCAAGTCGGCCTTGGCAGCGGAGCGCGACGGCGCCGAGGAGTACTGCGCGCGCGTCTCGGCCGAGGGCGTCGTTGTCTGCATCGGCCACTCAGACGCGCGCTACGACAAGACCATGATGGCCATCAATGCCGGCGCCACGTGCTTCGTCCACACCTATAACGGCATGCGCGGACACCACCACCGCGAGCCGGGCATCGTCGGCGCCGCCATGAACACGCACCACACCTACGCCGAGCTCATCTGCGACGGTGTGCACGTGCATCCCGGCTCGGTGAGGGCGATGGTCAACGCGAAGGGCTGGGACCATGTCGCCCTCATCACCGACTGCCTGGGGCCCGGCGGCATGCCCGAGGGCAACTACGTGAGCGGCGGCCTTCCGGTCGTCATGCGCGAAGGGTCGTGCTACCTGGTGGATGGCGGCAACCTCGCCGGCTCTACGTCGACGATGGCTTCCGTGGTCAAGAATATCTTCGATTGGGAGGTGGTCACGGCAGAGCAGGCACTGCGCATGGCAACCGAGGTGCCGGCGCGCTCGGCAAAGATCGACGGCGTCTGCGGCCTCATCTTGCCGGGCCGCGCGGCCGACTTCGTCGTCCTCGACGCCGGGCTCAATCTCGAGGCAACCTACCTGGGCGGTAAGCTCGTCGAGTAGGTATTCGAACCTGCGCCGCGTTCGGCGTCCATACTTCTGAGAAGAAGAAAAGCGCCCGGCCTCGCGATGAGGTCGGGCGCCTATGCGTTGCGGGTCGCGGTTAAGCCGCTAAGAAACCCTTAGACCAGCTTCTGGAGCTCGTCGCAGACAAACTGGACGTCGGTGCCAATGATGACCTGAACGGCGTTGGCACCCGGGCGGACGACGCCCCTGGCGCCGGCGGCCTTGCAGGCGGCCTCGTCGACCTTAGAGGCGTCGGCGACCTCAAAGCGCAGGCGGGTGGTGCAGTAGTCGACGACCTTGACGTTGTCCTTGCCACCGACGGCGGCGAGGATAGCGGAAGCCTTGGCGACGTACTTGTCGTCACCGGAGGCGATGGCGGCGACGTCGGAGTCGGCGTCCTCATCCTCGCGACCCGGGGTCATGAGGTCAAATTTGGTGATCGCGAAGCGGAAGACCAGGTAGAAGACCACGAAGGCTGCGATGCCGAGCGGGATGATGAGCCAGGTGTTCTGGGCGGCCGGCAGGGACGCGG
>CAZEHG010000130.1:0-5603 GCA_964512475.1 uncultured Atopobium sp. | reverse complement strand
TTCGGCACCCGCGTGACCACCGACGACGTCTTCCAGCAGGGCATCCGCACCATCACCGCCGAGGACATCGCCCAGGCCCGCGAGCTCGGCTATACCGTCAAGCTGCTCGGCATCGCACGCAACACCCCCGCCGGCGTCGACGTCCGCGTGCACCCCACGCTCATCCCGCTCGACCACCAGCTCGCCAAGGTCTCCGGCGCCATGAACGCCGTCTACGTCGTCGGCGACGCCGTGGGCGAGACCATGTTCTACGGCGCAGGCGCCGGCTCCTTCCCCACCGCGAGCGCGGTCGTGGGCGATATCATGACGCTGGCCGACCCCATCTCCAAGGGCGCCGCCCCCCTGCCCGAGGCCGAGCCCTTCAAGCACACCCTCCCGGTCCGGCCGATGGACGAGCTGGAGACCAAGTACTACGTCCGTCTCAAGGTCGCCGACCGCGTGGGCGCGCTCGCCGACGTCGTGGGCGTCTTCGCAAAGAACGACATCTCGATCAGCCTGATCAACCAGGTCGAGGACGCGGCCTCCGACGGCGACGCCTGCTCCGTCATCTTCCTCACCCACAAGGCGGTCGAGAAGAACATGCAGGCAGCGGCCGCCGAGCTCGCCGGCGTTAACTGCGTCTCCGAGGTGGCCAACGTCCTGCGCATCGAGGATGTGTCCGCCTGGACCGAGGGCGTCTTCGAGAACTAAACCAGGCGGGCAAGAAACCCGCCATACCCCGCGACGCCGACACATGAAGAACGGGCTGCCCGCCAAGCGGAGGGCAGCCCGTTCTTCTTGCCTCGTCGCCTCGCGACCGCTGTGGCCGCTGCGACCGTTGCGCCGGAGGCGCCTACTCCGCGAGCTTGTCCGCGATCAGCTCTGCGAGCACGTCTCCCAGCTCGTAGCCGGCCACGCGCATCATCTGCGGGAAGCGGCTGTAGTAGGTGAGGCCCGGCGTGGAGTTGACCTCGTTGAAGACGACCTCCCCCTCAGGCGTGACGAAGAGGTCGACGCGCGCGAAGCCCTCGCAGCCGAGCGCCTCGTAGACGCGCTCGCCGGCCTCGCGTACGCGGGCAAGAAGCTCCGGCGAAAGGTCGGACGGGCAGCGCAGCTCGGTGTTTGCACCGGGGTTCTTCTCGAGGTGGATGCGGAAGAAGCCGTCGCCCGTGACCACGATCTGGTCGACCTCGCCCATCTCGACGCCGTTGACGGAGTCGCCGATGACGGCGCAGCCGACCTCGTCGCCCACGATGGCCTCCTCCACGGCGACCTTGCGGTCGAGCGCGAACGCCTCGACGATAGCCTTCTGGTAGCTCGCCTCATCGATTGCCTTGGAGACGCCGATGGAGGAGCCGCCGCGCGCCGGCTTGACGAAGACGGGGAAGCCGCCGCAGGCCTCGACGGCCGCGAGCGCGTCGGTGACGGTCGCGCCGCGGTAGAGGACCTCGCACTTGGGCGAACGCACGCCGGCGGCCGCGGCGAGGCGGTGCGAGGTGTCCTTGTCCATGCAGACGGCGCTCGCCAGGACGCCGCAGCCCACGTACGGGATGCCGCAGGTCTCGAGGGCGCCTTGGAGCGTGCCGTCCTCGCCGCCCTGGCCATGCATCACGGGAAGGGCCACATCGACGTCGAGGCGCGCCGGGGCGTGCTCGCCTTCGCGCAGGGAGAAGAAACCGCCGGCATGCTCGCCCATACCGGGCATGAGCAGGACGCGCTCGGTGTCGTGGCTCTCCCAATCGCCGGTGATGTCGGCGGGGTCGCCCGTGTAGCGGAGCCACTCCCCCGCCTTCGTGATGCCGATAAGCACGAGCTCGTAGCGCCCGGCGAGCGCCTTGACGACGTTGTCGGCGGACTTGCACGAGATGTCGTGCTCGGTGGAGACGCCGCCGAAGAGGATCGCGACCTTGGTCATATGTGTTCCCTTCTTCCAGGGTTTGTTCCAGCCCATCTATCCTACCCCAGCCGCTCCGGCTGTTTGTGGGCCTTGAGGGGCTGAGGCCGGTTTGGGGACGTAGGTTGCGGCTGTCATTTATGGGTTGCGGCCTGCGTCCCCAAAACGATCACGTCCCCAGAATGTTCACGTCCCCAGAACGGCCATAAGGCAGCTGCGGCCTGCGTCCCCAAACCGCTTAGAGGGCCGCGAGCAGGTCGCGCAGGACGTCGTTTACCTTCGCGCAGGTGCGGATACGGTCGTTCAGGCCGAGCAGCGCCTGGTTGCCTGTCTCTATAAGATAGGGATGCCCCGCGAACTGAAGCATCTCGGCGTCGTTCAGGTTGTCGCCGAAGGCCATCGTTTCCGCCGGCCCGATGCCCAGGGCCTTTCCCAGCGCCGCCATGGCGCTACCCTTATCGGCGCGCTTCGGCATCACGTCGAGCCAGGTCATGCCCGAGACCGTGACGTGGAGCCTCTCACCGAAGCGCTCCTCGAACCCAAGCCGGACACGCCGCATGGTCTCCTCCGTCGAGCGGTACGAGACCTTGATGATGTCCTCGGCGATGTCCTCGGGCTCGTCCACGAGCGCGATGTCGTCGCCGACCACGTTCCGCATATGGTCGGCGAACGCGTCGGCTCCCGCCATGACGTAATGCACGCGCTCGCCGGAGATCAGCAGGTCGCAACCCGGGGTATCGAGAATCTGGTGGCAGAGTTCCAGGGCAAGGCCGCGCTCCATCACCTGCTTGACGATCACCTGACCGTCGGCGATGACCAGCGAGCCGTTCTCGCAGAGATAGAGGATGTCGTCTGCGACGGGGGCGAAGAGGCGCCTCAGGTTCGCGTATTGGCGCCCGCTCGAGGCGAGGAAGAGCACGCCGCGGCGGCGCAGCTCGCGAATCTGCTCGAAGACCTCACCGTCGATCCCGTCCGAGCTCCACCCGAACAGCAGCGTCCCGTCGATGTCGCTCGCCACCAGCTTGATATTCGTCATCACATGACCTCCAACGTGCTTCTGACCCGGCAGGCCGCCGAGGCGGCCCAGGTCTCGATTCTACCCCCGGCTTAGGCGAGCCGAGGGTCGGTGGGTGAGCCGGGCGCAGCGGCTGCCGGGCGCAGCGGCTGCCGGGCGCCGCAACCTCCCGCCGCAGAGGCCCTCGACAGCCGTTATTCGGCCGGCGAGGGCTCGTTTACGTGCAAGGCGGGTCGCGGAGCGTCGTCACGCCCAGACGGTCATGGCCAGGGTGGCCGCCACGATGAGGGCGAGGCCGGCGGCCGCGCGCCGAGAAAGCCGCTCGCCGAAGACGATGCGCGCGAAAGCGATGGAGACGAGGATCGAGAGCTTGTCTATCTGGACGACGACGCTCACCTGCCCCATCTGCACCGCATAGTAGTAGAAGAGCCAGCTCGCGCCCGTGGACACCCCCGAGGCGCAGACGAAGCCGAGCTCGCGCAGATCGGTGCGGCGCACGAGCGGGAGCTTTCCGCGAACGGCGACGATACCCCAGGCCATCGCGAGCACAAAACAGGTCCGCACCGCCGTCGCCAGGTTGGTGTCGACGTCCTCGATTCCGACCTTCGCGAGCACCGAGGTCAAGGCAGCGAAGACGGCCGAGAGCACGGCGAGGACGAGCCAACGGCCACCCTCAGGCGCCCGCGCCTCGACGGCCACGTCGCCGCGCTTCTTATCGATCATGAGGAACGTGCCGGCAAGGATGGCCGCCGTCGCGACTAGCTTGACGGCCAGGTGGCCCGTCTCGCCGAAGAGCACGATGGCGAGAAGCGCCGAGAGCGCGGTCGACGACTTGTCGATGGGGACGACCTTGTTCACGTCCCCCTCGGAGAGCGCGGCGAAATAGCAGATCCAGCTGCCGCCCGTGGCCAAGCCCGAGAGCGCGAGGAACACGTACGACCTCGGCGATATCGCTGCGAGCGCGGCCGGCAGGTCTCCCGCCGTGATCGAGGCCATGACCCAACTGAATACCAGCACGACCGCCGTCCGGACCGCGGTGGCAACATCGGAGTCTGCCCGCTCGATGCCGACCTTGGCCAAGATGGACGTGAGGCCGGCGAAGAGCGCCGAGGCCGCGGCTGCCATGACCCAGCTCACGGCTAGAGCACCTCCACTTGACAGCTCCTCATCGTGGCGAGGGCCGCCTCATGGGAGGCCGGCGTCACGCCGGCGCACAGCGACGCCGCGACGGAGACGGACACCTCGGGCAAGAATGCCTTGACCAGCAGCGCGTTGCTCACCACGCAGATATCGGTGCAGAGGCCGACGAGCTCGACGGAGTCGATGGGGTCCTCGGCGTCGCGCTCGCGGAGCCAGCGCGCGAGCTCGACCGAGCCGAAGGACGGCTTGTCGAACACGGGCGCGCCGAGCTCGGCGGCCACCTCGGCGACGGCCGGCGCCAGCTCCCAACCGGCAGTGCCGCGGACGCAGTGGGCGACGGGCAGTTTGCGCCCCTCCTGGGTCTGCAGGTAATCCTCGCCGTGCGCGTCGCGCGTGAAGACGACCGGGCCGTCGAAGGCGCGCGCATGGGCCGCGACGCCCGCGACGATGGCCTGCGCCTCGGGCGTTCCCAAGGCGCCGTCGACGAAATCGTTCTGCATATCGATGACAAGCAGGTACTTTTGGGACATGGTCTTCTCCTTCAACAGCGGTTTCCTATGAAACTGTCGCCCCGCCGAACGGAGCGTTCATAACGTTCACCGAAGGGCCCTCTGCGCAGGTTGACGCTCACCTAGCCTGAACTCAACGGAAAGACGGTCGTTCTTATGCCTGAAAACAGCGCATCCGAGGCCCTCGGCCGACATCCTAGCCCATAGAGGTTGCACGGTCATTAACCAAAATCAGGCACTTCGCCTTGGCCTTCGAGCAGCCGAGCTTCTCGCTCGCCGCGAAGCAGCAGCCGGTGACTGCGCAGACTGTCTCTACGGCAATCGACGACCACGGGCGAGAAATCGGCGGCGCGCGCGACGCGCGCCGCTTCAACCGCCGGTTGAGGGACCCGGAGAGCCGATGCCCGAGGAATACGACGGGCGATGTACTCGAGAAAATACAACGTAACGTCAGCAACCGCCCTGAACCTTACAGGTAACCTGTTGTAATATTTATTTTTCTGATTTATAGGTCCAGCGCGCGACCCAAGGAGGAATCGTGCTCAGATTCGAGCAGTATGCTCGCCCCGGCACAACCAAGGAGGCCTACGATCTACTGCAGGGAAACCGACTCGCCACCGTCATCGGCGGCATGATGTGGCTCAGGCTCTCTGACCGGACCATCCCCCTGGGAATCGACCTCGCGGGCTGTGGCCTGGACAAGATCGAGGAGACGGACGACGCCTTTATCATCGGGGCGATGGTCACGCTCGGCCAGCTCGAGAACCACGCCGCCTTCAGGCGCATGACGCGCGGCGTCTTCACCGACGGCGTGCACGACATCATCGGCACCCAGTTCCGCAACCTCGCCACCGTGGGCGGCTCCGCCTACGCGCGCATGGGCTTCTCCGACATCGTGACGGCGCTTCTGCCGCTGGACACCTGGGTCGAGTTCACGGGCGCCGGCACCATGCGCTTCTGTGACTTCGTCAACGGCGGCGCCGCGCGCGACATCCTCGAGCGCGTCGTGGTGAAGAAGCACGACTACCGCGCGAGCTTCCAGTGCCTGCGCAACTCCGCCACCGAC
>CAZEHG010000129.1:0-5606 GCA_964512475.1 uncultured Atopobium sp. | reverse complement strand
TCACGGCGAGGTAGTTGTTGAGGGTGTCGGTGTCCTTGATCATCGTTTCCTCCTCTGTGGCCGCGGGCCCTTCGGGGCGAGAAGCCGGTTTCTTGAAAGCCCTGCGGGCCTTTGCGGACGTCTTTGCCATCGTCTTTCCTTGCGGTCTATCTTGGCGTGCTTTGCGGAGACGAGCCAGGCCCAAACCCTAAACCTCGAGTTAAACCTTATGCCTCGGATAAAGCGACGTAGTTTTGCACATCACGGCGTTTGGAGTCAACAAAAATGGAGGAGGTATGGACCGAGCAGGTAACCGACGCGGATCGCGTGGACGAAACCCTCGAGCAACCCTGACGCGCGACGGCCTACTCGCTCGATTCCCCCGCGGTCTCCGACAGGGCCGTCGCGTCCGTCGCGGAGTCCCCCTCCGTGGTGTCTCCCGCGGCATCGGCGTCTCCCGCTACCGCCGCGTCTCCCGCGCCGTCGTCGGCCGACCCATCGCCGGAGCCCGCGGACGCGCCCGTGCCTTGGGTGACGTCATCCGACGAGATCCTCCTCACCGACGCCGAGGAAGGCACGCGGACGTTGATGTAGGTGATCTGCCCCGGGTACTTCTCGATGAGCGCGGCGGCGACCTGCTCCTTATACGAGATATTGGTCGCGGCGCCGAGCGAGACCTGGACCCCGCTCTCGAGAACGCAGGACACGGCGTCGGCGCTCGAGGCCTCATAGCTCACGATCTTCGACGAGAAGTCCTGGGAGAAGCCCTCCCGGAAGGACTTGACCGCCAGGAGCACGTCGTCGGTCGCCTCGGCGCCCGCGACCGGGTCGCAGGTGGCGGGCACCCCCGTGATGAGCAGGACGCCCTCTGCGCGGGCGAGCGCGAGCGCCGCGTCGTCGACCGACTGGCCGTCGGAAGCGGAGATCTTCACGGGCTCGATCCACGACCCCGAGCTGCTCAGGTACCAGCCGATGGAGCTCGCGTTCATGACGACGAGCGCCTGGACGCTCTGCTCGGTGACCGTGAGCTTGAGCGTGTGCGGGAACTGCCGCTCCACATCGACGGACTCGACCCAAGGGTCCCGCTTGAGCTGCGCCTCTATCTGCGAGCGGTCGACGTTGAGCAGGGTCGTGCCGCTGGAGACGGACAGCAGGTTCGAGATGTCGGACTCGCTCACATGCGCCGTGGCCTCCACGACGACGTCGTCCACCGAGAAGATCGCGGAGTCGCGCAGGACGAAGAAGGCGACGAGGGCGACGAGCCCCAGGGCGCAGACGGCCGCCACGACGCCGCCCGCGAAGCGCAGGGCCCCCTCGCGCTGGTGCTGCTCACGGCGCTCCTTGCCGGTCGGGACCGGCCCGCCGGCCGCCGCCCGGTCGAGGAACGACGGCCTCGCGCCCGCGACGGGCGGCGTCGGCGCCTGGGCGGCGCTCTTGACGCCGGCGAACGGGTTCTTGAGCGAGAGCTGGAACTTATTGGCGCCGGACGGTCGCGGGGCCCTCCGTGCGCTCCCCTGGCGGGGCGCCGACGCGCGGACAGACGGGCGCGGGGCGGCCTTCCGGGCGGCAGCGGGCTTCCCGGCGGCTGGCTTCGGCGCGGCGAGCCTCGGCGCCTTGGCCGCAGGCCTCGGCCGCTGCTGGCGCGGTGCCTTGGCGGCGGGCCGCGACGAGCCCGGCCGAGCGGCGCCGCGGCCCAGGCCGGACCCGCCCGCTCCGGGGCGGGCAGCGCCGGTGCGAGGCGTCCCCTTGCGCGGGGTGCCCTTTCTGTTCGCGTCTGCCATGGGTCTCCCCTAGTCGCCGAACCCGAGCAGCTTGACCTCGCACTTGAGGTCGATGCCGCGGTTGGCGAGCACGGAGTCGTGCATGATCTGGATCAGCGAGACGACGTCGGCCGCCGAGGCCCCGCCGTTGTTGACGATGAAGTTGGCGTGGTCGCAGGAGACCTGCGCCCGTCCGGACGAGAGGCCCTTGCAGCCGCACTCCTCGATGAGCGCGCCGGCGGAGCCGTCGGGCGGGTTGCGGAAGACCGAGCCGCAGGTCGGCTTGCCCATGGGCTGCGTGCGGCGCCGGCGCGCGAGGCGCGACTCCATGTCCGCCGAGATACGGGCCTTCTCGCCATGCGCCAGCGAGAAGGACGCCTCGAGGATGATCTCGCTCGTGGGGATGGACGTGCACCGGTAGCCCCACTCGATCTCGTGGCCCTCGTAGCGGTGCAGCCCCTCGCCGGGGCGGTACACCACCAGGTCTCGGACGCGGTGGCCGACCCATTCGCGGCGCGTCCCCGCGTCCATGGAGACGGCGCCGCCGACCGTGCCCGGGATCCCGACGCAGAACTCGAGCCCCGTGAGCTCGGCCTTGGCGGCTTCGGACACCACGCGGGAGAGAAGCGCCGCCGCGCCCGCCGTGACGACGCCGGACTCGGCGTCCACGCTCACGCGCGCGAACTCGTCGTCGAGCACGATGACGGCCCCGTCGTAGCCGGCGTCGGAGGCGAGGACGTTGCTGCCCTTGCCCAGGATGGCCCAGTCGACGTGCTCGTCGGCGAGGACCTTGACCACCTTGACCAGCGCGGCGTAGCTGTGGACGAGCACGAGCAGGCGCGCCGGCCCCCCGATGCGGTACGACGTGCGGCGCGAGAGCTTCTCGTCGCGCAGCACGTCGGCGTCGACGGCGCCGGAAAGGCTCATGTAGGCGTTGAACAGGCTCACGGGGCGCTTACTCCTTCGCGGCGAGGCGCTCGTTCATGGCCTCGATGAAGAGCGGCCCGATCTGCGTCACGTCGCCGGCGCCCTGCGTGATGAGCAGGTCGCCCTCGTGGACGGTCTCGACGAGGTTCTCGATGAGCTTGCGGCTGTTGGGGACGAACTCGACGTCGGCGACGTCGCCGGTGGCGGCCACGCCGGAGGCGATCGTCTTGCCGGAGACGCCGGGGATGGGCTGCTCGCCCGCGGAGAAGACGTCCATGACGCGCAGCACGTCGGCGTCGCCGAACGCATGGGCGAAGTCGTCGGCGAGCGCCTGGGTGCGGCTGTAGCGGTGCGGCTGGAAGACGCAGACGATGCGGTCGTACTGCAGGTCCTTGGCGGCGGCGAGGGTGGCCGCGACCTCGGTCGGGTGGTGGCCGTAGTCGTCGACGACGGTCACGCCGGCCACGTCGCCCACGTGGGTGAAGCGGCGGCGGGCGCCCTTGAACTGGGAGAGCGCGGCCACGGCGTCGTCGACGTCGCAGCCGAGCACGTCGGCCACGGCGAGCGCCGCGGTGGCGTTGCCCATGTTGTGGCGGCCGGGGTTGGCGGCGATGGTCACGTGGACACGGCCGTGGTCCGGGGTGCACACGAAGAAGTTGGAGGCTAACTGGTGGTGGGTGTCCTCGGGCAGGCAGACGTAGTCGCACGACTCATCGAAGCCGTAGGTGATTACGCGGCGGCCCGTGGAGCGGGCGAGCTCAGCATAGTGGGGCACGTCGCCGTTGATGATGACGGTGCCGGCGTCGCCCACGAGGTCCATGAACTTGCAGAAGGTCTTCTCGATGTTCTCGAGGTTGCCGTAGTGGTCGAGGTGGTCCGCCTCGATGTTGGTGACCACGACGACGTCGGGGTTGAGATAGAGGAAGGAGCCGTCGGACTCGTCGGCCTCACAGACGAAGTAGCCGCCGTCGCCGTTCTTGCCGTTGGTGCCGTAGCCCTCGACGATGCCGCCGATGAGGAAGGACGGGTCGAGCCCGAGCTTGTCGAGCATCGTGGCCACCATGGAGGAGGTGGTCGTCTTGCCATGGGTGCCCGCGACGGCGACCGTCTTCGCGTCGGCGGAGAGGTAAGAGAGCATCTTCGCGCGCGGCCAGATGGGGATGCCGAGCTCGCGGGCGCGGACGACCTCGGGATTGGTCTCCGGGATGGCGGTCGAGGTGACGACCACCTGGGGCTCGACCGCGTCGATGGTGGCGGCCTCGTGGCCCACGTGGACCTCGATGCCGGCGGCCTCGAGCTCGCGGACATAGTGGGAGGCCTTGAGGTCGCTGCCGGTGACCTTGCAGCCTCGCTCGTGAAGGACGAGCGCGATGCCGCTCATGCCGGCGCCCCCGATGCCGATGAAGTGAGCGCTTTCGATCTTCGAAGGAGTCGAGGACTCGGTCATGTGTGCCCCTCTCGAGTAACCTGGTTGCTGGCTCCGCGTGCCCCGGAGGGCATGCGGCTAACAAACTACTGTAACCCAAAAGGGGCGATCCCCTACACTCGGGCGACGCTCTCCACTTGGTCTGCGAGAGCCGAGGCGGCCGAGTCCTGGCCCAGGCGGCGGGCGGCCCGGCGCATCGCGTCGCGGCGTGCGGGATCGGCGAGAAGGGCGCAGAGCTCGTCGCCGAAGGCGGGGCCGCTCACCTCGTCGTCCTTGAAGAGGACGGCCGCGCCGGCGTCGACGAGGAAAGAGGCGTTTGTCGTCTGGTGGTCGGCCGTGGCGAAGGGGTAGGGCACGAGGACGGAGGGGACGCCGAGGGCCGCGATCTCGGCGATGGAGGAGGCGCCGGCGCGGGAGAGCACGAGGTCGGCCGCCGCGAGGACGTCGCCCATGTCGTCGATGTAGGGGCGCAGGTCCCAGCGTCTCTCCTCCTCGCCGGTAAGGCCGAGCGCGGCGGCGGCGTCGTCGTAGCCGCCCTTTCCGGTGGACTGCACGACGCGCAGCCCCTCGATGGAGAGCAAACGCCCCTTGAGCGCGGCCATCCCCTGGTTGAGGGTGCGAGCGCCGAGGCTGCCGCCGAAGACGAGCAGCATGGTGGCGTCCTCGGGGACGCCGAGGGCCTCGCGGCCGCGGGCGCGGTCGCCGGCGATGACGGAGCGGCGCACCGGGTTGCCGGTGAGGACGACGTGGCCGGGGTCGCCCTCGCGGGCGAAGACCTTCTCGGCCGCGGGGACCGAGATGCACACGCGGGCGGCCGAAGGGGCCATCATCTTGTTCGCGAGGCCGGGGACGAGTTCTGCTCATGGACGAGATACGGGACATGCCTCTCTTTACAGAGCCCGAGCAGCGGGACCTCGACGTAGGCCCCGAAGCCGATTGCGGCGTCCGGGAAGCCCTCGCGCCTGAAGCGTGCCGCGATGTCCCTCTTCGCTCGGTGGACGCGCCACAGGGACGTGAGCGCGGTCCAGGGGCGGGAGCGGTCGAAGCCCGTGACCTCAACATCGACGAGCGGGAAGCCGGCGGCGGGCACGAGCGTGCCCTCGAGCTTGGAGGGCCGGCCATAGAAGGTGACCTCGTGGCCGCGGTCGCGGAGCTCCTCGGCGAGGGCGAGGGCGGGGTTGATGTGTCCGGCGGTGCCGCCGGCGGCGATGGCGATGTTCATGGTTTCCTGCGATCAGTCAGGGATGCTTTACGCGTGTCCGAACCATCCTACCCGTCTTTGGGCCGGCGCGCCCGCTCTCGCTCCGTGGCGGGGCGGCGGTCGGCGCCGAAGCGCTCGTGGGCGCGGTTTTGCGGCGTGGGAAGGGCTGCGGGGCCGATTCAGCGACGACGGCCCCTGTCGCCGCGCGAACGCAGGCGCTCGCCCGCCCCCTCGCGGTTGAGATCGATGCGCTCATAGCCGCCCTCGCCGCCGCGGGCGCCTCGCCCGTAGCCGCCCCGGGCCGAGGGCCCGC
>CAZEHG010000128.1:0-5655 GCA_964512475.1 uncultured Atopobium sp. | reverse complement strand
ACGACGAGTGCCGCAGCGCCCTTGAGCAGGGCCGCGTCGACGCCTACGTGGTCGACCAGACCCTCCACATGGGCAACATCGTCAAGAACCCCGGCAAGTATCGCCTCGCCGGCGACGCCTTCGGTCCTGAGGACAAGTACGGCATCGGCATCAAGAAGGGCTCCGACGGCGTCGAGTTCGTGAATTCCTTCCTCAAGAAGTTCGAGGAGGACGGCAACTGGTCCCAGCTCTATAAGATCGCCATCGCCGACCGTTGCGGACTCTCGGGGACCATCGATGCCCCGGCCCTCGGCGCGTAAGTTCTCGTTAGACTATCTTCCAACGTCATCTTCGGGGCCTCCCGCCCAGCATGGTCGGGAGGCCCCCTCGCTTAGATAGGGGGGAGACATGGGGTTCGCTGAGCTCCTCGAGGCTTATGGGCCGGAGTACCTCACGGCGCTTCTCACCACGTGGCGAATCACGATCTTATCGTTCGCTCTCGTTATGGTGTTCTCCGTGCTGGTCACGGTGCTGCGCGTTTGCCCGTTCAAGCCACTGCGCCTGCTTGGGGACTTCTACGTCCAGGTGTTCCGCAACATTCCCGGGGCGGTTCTGATTCTTATCGTGGTCTACGCGCTGCCGTACCTCAAGATTGTTCTCGACTACGAGCCGAGCGTCGTTGTGTGCACCGTCCTTCTTGGCACGGCCTTCGGCTCGGAGAATTTCATGACGGGCATCAACACCATCGGCGTGGGACAGATCGAGGCCGCGCGATCCATCGGCCTCTCGTTCACGCAGATCCTGCGCCACATCGTGATCCCGCAGGCGCTACGCTCGACGGTGCTGCCCATGACGAACCTCTTCATCGCGGTTATGCTTACCACCGCCTTGGGCTCCCAGGTTCCCATGTCTCCCCAGGAGCTCACCGGCATCGTGAGCTACATCAACACGCGCGAGTCCGCCGGTATCGTTACTTTCGCCCTCTCCGCCTGCGGATATATCGCCACGGCCCTCGCGGCCGGCTTCGTAGGCAACAGAATTGACCAGAAGGTGCGGGTGGTTCGCTGATGAACGCTTCCGTCTCTATGCGCGACGCGCTCTACGAGGCTCCCGGCCCCAAGACTCGGCGCAAGATGGTTGTCGGCACAGTGATCTCCCTTATTGCCGTTGCGGCCCTTATCGCTTGGGTCGTCTATCGTTTCTGGGTCACGGGGCAGCTCTCCTCCAAGTACTGGGAGCTCTTCAGCTGGCGGAGCACGTGGCGTTACCTGGGCGTCGGCCTTCTTGGCACGTTCGAGGTCGCGCTCAGCGCCGCTGCGATTTCCATCGTCCTCGGTCTTTTGTTGATGCTTGGCCGCATCAGCTCTCATAAGGTCCTCCGCGGCGTCTGCGGAGTGCTCATCAACTTCCTTCGCGGTGTGCCGAGCCTTTTGTTCATTTACGGCTTCTTCTTCGTCGTCCCTTCGATGGGGCTCAAGATGCCCGCGTTTTGGATGCTCTGCCTGCCCGTGTCGCTCGCGGCCTCCGGGGTGCTTGCAGAGGTGTTCCGCGCAGGCGTCAACGCGGTTCCTCGCGGCCAGACCGAGGCGGGCCTCTCCATCGGGCTCTCACCTTGGAAGGTCAAGACGAAGATCGTGCTTCCTCAGGCTGTTCGCTTCGTCATCCCTTCGCTCATCAGCCAGCTCGTGGTCGTCGTCAAGGACACGGCGCTCGCATACGTGGTGAGCTACCCCGACCTCATGCAGAACGCGCAGGTTCTTCGAACCAACTACGACGCCATGGTTTCCACGTTCCTCGTGGTCGCCGTCATCTACATCCTTATCAATTACCTGATCAACAAGGCGGCCGTCTGCGTATCGCGACGCACCGGCGCCAAGATCATTCGCTAGCGGACTCGGGAAACGAGGATAATCATGACCCAGGAAAACCGGGGCGCTGCCCCCATCATCGAGCTCCGCCACGTCGATAAGCACTACGGCGACCTGCATGTTCTCAAGGACATCAATCTTTCTGTGGGGCGGGGCGAGGTCGTCGTCGTCATCGGGCCTTCAGGCTCTGGTAAGTCGACCATGTGCCGTACTATCAACCGAATCGAGACGATCGACTCAGGCGAGATCCTCATTGAGGGCGAGCCGATGCCGCAGGAGGGCCGAGAGCTTACCAAGATGCGCGCCGAGCTGGGCATGGTCTTCCAGAGCTTCAACCTGTTCGCGCACCTCACGATCCTCGAGAACGTGACGCTCGGCCCGATCCAGGTCCTCGGCATGAAGAAGGATGAGGCCGAGAAGGTGGCGATGGACCTGCTCGCGCGCGTTGGTGTGGCCGAGCAAGCAAAGAAGGTCCCTGCGCAGCTTTCCGGCGGCCAGCAGCAGCGCGTCGCCATCGCAAGGTCGCTTGCCATGAACCCCAAGGCGATGCTCTTCGACGAGCCGACGTCTGCCCTCGACCCCGAGATGATCAACGAGGTGCTCGATGTCATGGTGGGCCTCGCCCGCGGCGGCATGACTATGATCGTCGTAACCCACGAGATGAATTTCGCGCGTCGAGTGGCCGACCGCGTCATCTTCATGGCCGACGGCGCCATCGTGGAGACCGGCACGCCCGACGAGTTCTTCGACAACCCGCAGACTGAGCGTGCCCGTGATTTCCTGAACTCGATCAAGGGACATTAATCGATGGCTTCCTGCGTTTCCTGCGATACCTGTAAACCTGAATGCCCTGTCTGCGGTGGCGAGCCGTCTGCAAGGCCCCTCATCTTCGTCGCCCCTCGCTTCGAGGAGGGCCGCATGTACGGTGGCGAGCGCCTTTCCCCGAATGAGGCCACGACCAAATGCTACGTCGACGCCATCTTCGAGGCCGGTGGCCTCCCGGTGATGATGAACATCCCTGAGGACACCTCGCTTATCGATGAGTACGTTCGCCGCGCCGACGGCATCTGCCTTCCCGGCGGCCCCGATGTTTCGCCGAGACTCTGGGGCGACGCCTCCGAGCACGCGGGTTGCACGTCTTGTCCCGAGCGCGATGTCTTTGAGCTGTCCCTCATTCGCGCATGTGTCGCCGCAGACAAGCCCTTGTTCACCATTTGCCGCGGTACTCAGGTGCTCAACGTCGCTCTTGGCGGCACCCTGAACATGGACGTGCCGAGCATCCCGCGCAAAGCCGGTTCCGTGCCCCATGACCATGCGAACCTTATGCACGAGCCGAGCCACGACGTGCTCGTCGACGAGGGATCGCTTCTTTCCCGGGCTTGTGGGGGAGAGACGCGCTACGCCGTCAACTCCGCGCATCACTGCTGCGTCGAGAGGCTCGGGCGCGGCCTCGTTCTTTCCGCCGTCTCCGACGACGGCGTCCCCGAGGCCATCGAGATGCCCGGCAAGCGCTTCGTCCTCGGCGTCCAATGGCACCCTGAGTACACCTGGTACTCCAGCGATCCCGATTTCGCCCTCTGGAAATCCTTCGTGGGGGCGTGCCGATAACCACGCCTCGGTTGATGTCCAGGGCCCCGGCTTCTCTTCTCACTCAGCGCTCGCTACGCTCGCTCGCTTACGCGAAATCGCGAGAAGAGAAGCCGGGGCCCTGGACTGATTCGGACGGTTATGCGAGCAAAGTAGAATTGTTTCACCTGCTCGGTTTACCCGCTTGCCCATCTATGCCTTTAGGAACCTGTGGAGCTGCTGCGCACGGGATCGGCCCCCTCCCTTCCTTATGGCGATTTCGCAACGCGAGCGAGCGAAGCGAGCGCTGAGCCTGAGGGAAGGGAGGGGGCCGATCCCGTGTGTGCGTGCGGAAATTTCTAGAACGGGGTCACCGTGAAGGCGAGCTCGGTGGAGTCGGCCGGGGCGAGCGTTATCGTCGAGCGCTTCTCCTCGAACACGTCGGACTCGTCGTAGCCGGAAGCGCAGCCGTGCCAAGGCTCGAGCGCGATGAACGGCGCTTTCTCGTTGGCTGTCCAGACGCCGAGGTAGTCGAACCCGGGGAACTCGAGCTCGACGCCGTGGCCGCTCTTCTTTCCGACAAGGCTCACACGGTTTCCGGGGATGTTGCAGAACACGATGGTGAGGTGCTCGGCGATGAGCTCGTGGGACAGGTCGAGCTCGGTCTTGTTCTCGAATAGCGTGGTCATCTTGCGGAAGTCGTGGATGCCGGCCTCATCGATGGACGGCACGCGCGCTGTCCAGGCCTTAGGGAAGACGAGCTTATAGTCCTCGAACGACTCGCCTTCGGCACCGGGGACGGGCACGTTGAACGCCGGGTGGCCGCCCAGGGTGAACGGCAGGTCGACGTCACCTGTGTTCGTCACCTTGAACGTCTGGGTAAGCGAGGTCCCGTCGACGGAATAGGTCATGTTGAGCTTGAAGTCGAAGGGGAAGGCGGCACGGGTCTCCTCTGTTGAGACGAGCTCGTAGGTCACGCTGCTGTCGGAGCTCTCGACGACCACGTGGTCGTACAGGCGTGCGATGCCGTGACGCTTGAGGTGCACCTTACCCTGCGCGCTCGCGGCGGTATCGCCCTTCAGGCACCCCACGATGGGGAAGAGGACGGGTGCGCGGCGGGGCCAGAACTCGGGGTCGCCCTGCCAGAGGTATTCGGCGTCTCCCACCTTCAGGCTCATGAGCTGCGCACCCATCGAGTCGATCGTCGCCGAGAGTCCGTTTGCACAAATCGTCGTGCACGTCATGCGAGTTTCCCTTCTCGAAAAATGGCTACCATCTATAGAACTTTACCTTTCGGCAACAGTCATTCGGGGCACAATGGCGTTTGTGAGTGCCGATCCGTCCATTTCTCGTGGTGAACGGATTATCTGTTTATTCAATCGGCCTTAAGGCCGTTTAAAAGGAGGTTTTCAGCATGATCATCGAGGAGCTCGCGCACTACGGCATCGCCCACACCGACGACATGACCTGGATCGATTGCTCTCCGGCCGTCCTTATCGAGAAGGCCGTCGACCGCGGCGAGGGAACGCTTGCGAGCACGGGTGCCCTGTGCGTCGAGACCGGACAGTACACGGGCCGCTCACCTAAGGACCGCTTCGTCGTCGACACCCCGGAGGTTCACGACAACATCGCTTGGGGCGAGGTCAACGTTCCTATCTCCGTCGAGGACTATGCCCGCATCAAGGCTGAGGTCATCGCCCACTTCTCCGAGCGACGCCTCTTCGTTGTCCATGGCATCGCGGGAGCCGACCGCCGCTATTCGCGCAAGTTCACGGTCATTACGGAGCTCGCGAGCCAGGCGCTCTTTATCCACCAGATGCTCGTGCGTCCGACCGAGGAGGAGCTCGCGAACTACGGGCTCGCCGATTTCGTGGTCATGGCTGCGCCGAAGCTCAAGCTCGACCCCGCGATTCACCATACCCACTCCGAGGCCGCCGTCATCATCAACTTCACCGACAAGACCATCCTCGTCGTTGGCACGCAGTACTCCGGGGAGATCAAGAAGGCGATCTTCTCGACCATGAACTACCTGCTTCCGGTCGAGGACCACGTTCTTCCTATGCATTGCTCCTGCAACATGAACCCCGTTTCCCACGGCACGACGGTCTTCTTCGGGCTCTCGGGTACCGGCAAGACCACGCTCTCCGCCGCGGAGAACCGCAAGCTCATCGGCGACGACGAGCACGGTTGGGCCGAGGACTCCGTCTTCAACATCGAGGGCGGCTGCTACGCCAAGACCATC
>CAZEHG010000127.1:0-5911 GCA_964512475.1 uncultured Atopobium sp. | reverse complement strand
ACGTGGGCATGGTTCGCTGGCGCGAGGCCGGCAAGCCCCGCGGCTGGCTCTCTCGCAAGATTCACGGCGAGGCGTAGCCTGAGTTAGGGCAGATCCGAGTGCTTTTGGGCCGGCTCCCATTGTGGGGCCGGCCCTTTTTGCCGCCTTTGTGAGTAGAACTCTGACTTTTCGCACTTTAAATTCGGATTCGTCGAGTAGCTGGACACAAATAACTGGGCAAACGACGGCAAAAAAGCCTCAGCTACTCGCCGTTTCCGATTTTAAAGTGTGAAAAGTCGGAGTTGGCGCTACTGCAGCGGCAAAATCGCGTTCACGCCTCGCATTGCTACAATCGTCGGGTATCTGAACGTCTGCTGCATGGGGAGGTGCACATGATCAAGATTGCCCTGGTCGATGACTGCCCAGCTGATCTCGATACTCTCGAAGCCGATATCATGCGCTACCTGCAAGGGTATGGCATCGAGGCGCATGTCTTCCGATTTAGCTCTGCTGAAGAGCTGCTCGAGGACTATCGCCCCGCCTACGACGTTATCTTCCTGGACATTGAGATGCCGGGTACGGATGGGCTGGCCGCGGCCGCCGCCATTCGCCAAACTGACCAGCAGACTATCATCGTCTTCCAGACAAACATGGCGAACCTTGCGATCAACGGCTACCGCGTAGAGGCGCTTGACTTTCTCGTCAAGCCTGTTGACCATGCAAGCCTTGAGTTGGTGCTGCACAAGGTACGTCAGCGTCTGCGTTCACGAGGTCGCGCCTCTGTGACCGTTGCCTCCAAGGGTTCGATGCGCATTCTGCATCTTGACGACATCGACTACGTGGAGGTTCGCGGCCACTATGTCACCTATCACGCTGGCGGCGAGAAGATCGCGGCGCGCGGCACATTGGCGCAGGTCGAGAAGGACCTCGAGCGCGTCAACTTCCTACGGTGCAATCGCTGGCTATTGGTTAACGTCGACCGCATTACTGCGTTTGAGAACGGCTATATCACTGTGGGTGGTAACTCCCTGGAGGTCAGCCGTGCAAACAGGCGCCCGCTCGCGAAGGCGCTTGCGGACGTGGCGGGGACGACCAGATGATTACGCTCCCCTCGTTTTTCGGTGCGCTCGGCGTTACGCCCGTGCAGGTCTTCAACAACGCTGCGGTGGCTTTCGAGCTCTTTTGCGCATCGGCACTGTTCGCAGCCCCGGGCTATGATCGCTCGCGCGGCCTGAGGATCCCATTGGCCTGTGGGGCGTGCCTTGTTCTTCTGGGAGCACTTCTCGCGGTGACTCGTTACGTAACGCTTGGCGCGGGCTTCGGCGCTTCTGTTGGCAACTTTCTGGCCATGTTTCTTTTGCTGTGTGGGTCGGTGCGCATCGCTTTCGCACGTGATCTCAAGCAAACGCTCGAGCTCTCCATTTGCGGGTATGCCGTGCAGCACGTGGCGGCGGCCATACAAGAGGTCGTCATTCTCGCTCTGGGCGTTTTGGCGCCTGAGACTGCCGCTGCGTGGGCGCCCGTCGAGGTCCTGCGCATTATCGTTTATGTTTTCGTTTACCTTGCGGTTTGGCACGCGTTAATTCAGGGCCTTGATCTTACCCAGGGACGAGGCTTCCCGCTGCCGGCCCTTGTTTTTTTGGTCGCGAGTACGCTGTTCATCACTCTTGTGGTGAGCTCGTACGCCTACATAGTCGACCTTACCTTTGAGACGAGCCTGCTCATTCGCCTGGCGTCCTTCCTCACCTGTCTCGTGATTCTCGTGGTCTTTTGCGAGATGGCACGCAATCAACGGCTCTCCGACGAGGTGGCGTTCTTGGAGGCCATGGGGGACCTGCGCGCGCAACACTACGAAGCCCTTCGCGACACCATTGAGACAACCAACATTCACTACCACGATCTCAAGTACGAAATCCAGGCGCTTCGTCAGGGCATGGAGAACTTCTCGCAAGGTGAGTCCCAGGCAGTCCTTGCCGAAATTGCGCGCGATATTGATGACTACGCTGACCTGGCAAAGACCGGAAACTCTGCTCTTGACGTGGTACTTTCTCAGAAGAGCTCGGAGTGCCGGGCGGCAGGCATTAGCTTCACGCATATGGTGGACGTGGGCTGCTTGGACTGGTTGGGCGCGCACGACGTCTACTCACTCTTCGGCAACGTGCTTGATAACGCCATAGAGGCCTCGCGTCGTGTTGGCGACCCTACGCGCCGCGTCATCAAGCTCTGCGCCACGCGCACCGCCGACACGGTGTGCATCGAGGTCAGCAACTACTACGATGACCTGCGCCTGACTGACGACGGCCAGCTGACGACGACCAAGGCCGATCGTCGATCGCACGGTTTCGGGATGAGGAGCATCCGGTTAATTGCCGAGAAGAACGGCGGGTCTGCGACCTTCTCGGCAGATGATGGCATCTTCGATCTTGTGATTCAGCTCAGGCCACCTGAATGACAGCTTGCGCCAGTGCGGACGGCGCTCCGGCTCGCCTCTTCTAGATTGTGGAAACTGCTTTCACGGTAGGGAAGAGACGAAAGGAGAACACCGTGCTAGGTATCAACCTGTCAGACGTCATCAGCACGATCGAGTCCGTGAGCACTCAGCTTATTGTTCTCGGTGTCGTGCTGCTGGCAGCCGTGCTGGTGACGGTCTTCGTCAACCGGCGCACCGTACCGAACGAGGCGAGGCGCAAGCTCGTCCACGCGCAGACTTGGATTGTGACCGCCATGGCCGCAATCGCCTGCGTGGGGTCCATGTGCTTCGGCCCCCTGTCCACCATGCTCTCGCTTGCGTCCGGCGAAGGCTCGCTCACTGAGGAGACGGTTGCCGAGACCGAGCAGCTTGCCGTAGACATTGAGTCGGAGGGCATTGTCTTGCTCAAGAACGATGACTCCACGCTGCCGCTCTCTGGCAAGAAGGTCAACGTCTTTGGCTGGGCATCGACCAACCCCATCTACGGTGGCACCGGTTCCGGTTCCATGAACGACCAGTACGAGACCACCTCAATCCTGCAAAGCCTCACGAGCGCCGGCATCGAGTACAACACCGAGCTCACCGATTTCTACACGGCGTATCGTGCCGATCGACCGAGTTTCAACGTGTTCTACCAGGACTGGACGCTGCCTGAGCCGCCCGTTGCCAACTACAGCGACGAGCTTCTCACCAACGCCGAGAGCTATTCGGGCACCGCGATCATCGTGCTCGCGCGCTCCGGCGGCGAGGGCTTTGACCTGCCTGCCGATATGGGCAGCATGGGTGATTACCGCCAGTTCGGCGCCGGCACCTCCGAGGCCGTCGATCCTGGCGAGACCACGGAGGCCGTGGCGTCTTACACCAACAACTCCGCCGACTATGACGACTTCCAAGCCGGCGAGGGCTACCTTGAGCTCTCTGAGACCGAGCGCCAGATGATCGCCATGGTGGCCGAGAACTTCGAGGACGTCATCGTTGTCTACAATGGCGCTAACCCCATCAACCTGGACTTCGTTGACAGCTATGACAACGTGAAGTCCGTGCTGTGGGTCCCGCCCGCGGGCCAGACCGGTTTTGAGGCTCTGGGCAGCGTGCTTACCGGCGCCGTCAACCCCTCCGGCAAGACGACCGACACCTTCGTTGCCGACGTGTCCGCCGCGCCCTGGCAGAACACCTTCGGTCAGCACTCCTACACCAACATGAGCGAGTACGAGTTCGATACGGGCTTCGGAAAGCAGACCTATCACGTGACCCCGAGCTTTGTGAACTACTCTGAGGGCATCTACGTTGGCTACAAGTACTACGAGACTGCCGCAGCGGAGGGCGTCATCGACTACGACTCCGTGGTCCAGTACCCGTTTGCCTACGGCCTCAGCTACACGACCTTCTCGCAGAAGATGGGTCAGGTCAACTATGCCGCAGACGGTACCATTACTGTTGACGTGACGGTCACCAACACCGGCTCCGTTGCGGGCAAGGAGGTCGTCGAGGTCTTCTACAATCCGCCCTACAACAACGGCGGCATTGAGAAGAGCGTGGCAAACCTGCTTGACTTCGAGAAGACAAAGCTGCTGGAGCCGGGCGAGTCTCAGACCATCACCTTCAGCTTTGTCGATGAGGACATGGCGTCCTACGACTACAAGGGCCTCGTTGCCGAGGGCGGTGCGTATGTCCTTGAGGCTGGCGACTACGTCATTTCCATCAACGCCGGCTCCCATGAGGTGCTTGACCAGGCAACCCTCAACGTTGCCAGCACCAAGATCTACAACGACGAGAATGATGGAGCGCGCTCGAGCGATAAGGTCGCTGCGACTAATGAGTTCGATGACATCACCCCGGAATTCGAGATCCTTTCTCGCGCCGACCACTTTGCCAACGCCGAGACTGCGCTGGCTGAACCCTCGACCGAGATGCCCGAGAAGTACAAGGAGACCTTCGTTTGCGCCGCGAACTACCAGAGCGTCAATGACGACTCCGACACCATGCCGACCACCGGCGCCGATAACGGCGTCCAACTCTATGAACTTTACGGCCTGGACTACGACGACCCCAAGTGGGATGAGCTTCTTGACGAGCTCACCGTGGACGAGATGGGCAACCTTATCTCCATGGCTGGCTATAGCAACTCCGCTATCGAGAGCATTGGCAAGGCGTCCCAGTCTGATGTCGATGGGCCTTCCACGCTGAACAATAACTTCACCGGTGTGGGATCCATTGGTCTGCCCTCCGGCGTGACCGTGGCGAACACCTTCTCCAAGAATCTGGCGTACCAATTCGGCGAGATGATTGGCACGATGGCCCAAGAGATGAACGTCACCGGTTGGTACGCGCCGGCCATGAACATTCACCGCACTCCGTACTCGGGTCGCAACTTCGAGTACTTCTCCGAGGACGGTGTGCTTTCCGGTACCATGGCCGCCCAGCAGATCGCGGGCGCCAAGAGCAAGGGAGTCTACGCCTTTGCCAAGCACTTTGCCCTGAATGACCAGGAGACCAATCGCTGCGCGATGCTGTGCACCTGGGCTGACGAGCAGACCATGCGAGAGATTTACCTCAAGCCGTTTGAGATGACCGTCAAGGACGGTGGAACCACCGCGATTATGACCTCGTTCAACTACATCGGCAACACGTACTCAGCCTCCCACAGTGAGCTGTTGAACGACGTGTTGCGTGCCGAGTGGGGCTTTGAGGGCATGGTTGAAACCGATTACTTTGGAGGTTTTGGCTACCAGATTGGCGACCAGGCGATGCGCGCTGGCAACGACGCCATGCTCGCCACGATCTCCGGTGAGAACGTGATTAAAGACACGACGTCAGCGACGTCTGTCTCTGCGATGCGTACCGCAAGCCATAACATCCTGTACACGGCCGTAAACAGCTGGATGTACGCAAACGGCCCGGTCAGGGTTGAGACGCCTATTTGGAAGTACATCTACTGGGGTGTCACTGGCGTTGCCGCTGTGGGCTTGGTTGTTGCTGAGGTGCTGAGCGTTAGGCGCTTCTCGCGCAGGATCATAGCTGAGGCATAGCCCGAGTTAGGACAGTTCCGAGTGCTTTTGGGCCGGCTCCCGTTGCGGGGCCGGCCTTTTTGCCGCCTTTGTGAGTGGAACTCTGACTTTTCGCACTTTAAATTCGGATTCGTCGAGTAGCTGGACACAAATAACTGGGCAAACGACGGCAAAAAAGCCTCAGCTACTCGCCGTTTCCGATTTTAAAGTGTGAAAAGTCGGAGTTGGCGCTACTGCAGCGGCAAAATCGCGTTCACGTGGAAGGTGTCGCCCTGCACGAGGGTCGCCAGGGTGCCGCCGTAGCGCTCCACGGTGAGGCGCATGCTGCGCACGCCGAAGCCGTGCGCCGTGGCGTCTGCCTTGCTGGTGGCGAGAAGCCCATCGGCTCTGACCTGCGGCGCATTGCTCGCGGCAAAGCGATTCTCCACGTGGATGCTTGCCACGCCGGCGGCCT
>CAZEHG010000126.1:0-5966 GCA_964512475.1 uncultured Atopobium sp. | reverse complement strand
TCGTGGTCGCGCTGACCGGCTCCATCATGACGATGCCCGGCCTGCCCAAGGTCCCCGCAGCCGAGAAGATCGACGTGACCGCCGACGGAAAGATCGTCGGCCTGTTCTAGGAGAGAGATGGCCGGTACCCTCACATCCGCAAGTTGCTCCGGCTTCGCCGATTTGCTCGCCGCCAAACGCCCCGTCCCCGGCGGGGGCGGGGCGGCCGCCCTCGTGGGCGCGCTCGCCGCGGCGCTTGCCTCCATGGTCGGCAACTACACGGCCGGCAAGAAGCTCTACGCTGCCTATGAGGTGGACATCGAGCGCTCGCTCGCCCAGGCCGATGCCGCGCGCCGCGCGCTTCTTGCCCTCGTGGACGCCGACGCCGCCGCGTTCGAGCCGCTTTCGCTCGCCTACGGCATCCCGAAAGGGGACCCGGGGCGGGAGGCGGCTCTCGAGTCAGCCACGCGCCGGGCCCTCGAGCCCCCGCTGGCCATGGTCCGTGAGGTCGCCGGGCTCGTGCCCGTTCTCGAACTCCTCGGAAAGAAGGGCTCGCGCATGCTCCGCTCCGATGTCGGCTGCGGCGCCTATCTTGCCGGCGCCGCCCTGCGCTCTGCGGCCCTCAACGTCTACGTAAACACGCGCTCGCTTTCTGACCGCGCCTACGCGTCCGCGCTCAACGATGAGGTCGAGGCCCTTGTCGCTGAGTTCGGCGAGCGCGCCGATTCCCTGGGGGAGAGCGTCAGCATCCACTACATGGAAAGGTTGTGAGCATGGCCGAACTTCTGCTGGGTCTGCCGGTGGCCAAGTCCATAAACGAGCGTCTCCTGCCGCGGATCGACGTGCTTAAGGCCTCGGGCGTCTCTCCCAAGCTCGCGATCGTTCGCGCAGGCGCGCGCGAGGACGACCTGTCCTATGAGCGCGGAGCGCTTAAGCGGTGCGCGACCCTCGGTATCGAGACCGAGGTCATCGAGGTACCGTCGCAGGACGCGTCGACCGAGTCGCTGGTCGCGACGCTTGAGGGCCTGAATTCCCGCGCCGACGTCCAAGGCGTGCTTCTGTTCCGCCCGCTCCCCGCCGGCATCGACGAGGCCTCGGTCTGCGCCGCGCTCGCTGCCGAGAAGGACCTCGACTGCATGACGCCGACGTCGCTTCTGACCACCCTTTCCGGCCGCGGGGTCGGCTTCGCCCCCTGCACCGCCGAGGCTGTCGTCGAGCTGCTCGACTTCTACGGCGTGCCGCTCGACGGCGCGAGCGTCGTCGTGGTCGGCCGCTCCCTCGTCATCGGTAAGCCTGTCTCCATGATGCTACAGGCGAGAAACGCCACTGTCACCATGTGCCATACCCACACACGCGACCTCGCGGCCTGCTGCCGTGCGGCCGATGTGGTGGTCGCCGCTGCCGGCCATGCCCGCACGGTCGGGGGAGACGCCGTTCGCGAGGGTCAGGTCATCGTGGACGTGGGCATCAACTGGGACGCCGCCGCGGGCAGGCTCGTGGGCGACGTCGATTTCGAGGCCGTCGAGCCCAAGGTCGGTGCCGTCACGCCGGTGCCCCGGGGTGTCGGCTCCGTGACCACGGCGATCCTCGCCAAGCACGTGGTCGAGGCCGCAGAAAGGACCCTTGCATGAAGCTGACAGAGAAACCCTCCTCGTCGTACAGCGGGGCGATGACCACTGCGTCCATCGAGCACAAGGCCGAGCGCGTCGCCGCCACGAAGGCGGCGACCGAGCCCGTCGCGGCCTTCGCGCTTGCCGTGCTCGCGGGCTTTTTCGTGGCCATGGGCGCCACGTTCATGCTCGTGGTCAAGTGCGACTCGGCGCTGCCGTTCGCCGCGACCCAGCTTCTCGGCGGCTTCTCCTTCACCCTGGGGCTCTTCCTCATCCTCGCCGCGGGCGCCGAGCTCTTCACGGGCAACTGCCTCATGGTCATGGGCCCGCTCTCGGGACGCTTCGGCTGGATGGACCTGCTCAAGAGCTGGCTCGTCGTTATCCTCGGTAACCTCGCCGGCAGCGTCTTGGCCGCGGCGCTCCTCGTCGGCGCCGGCGCGGCCTCGGCGAACGGCGGGGCCTTCGGCGAGGCGGCCGTCGCCGTGGCCACTGCGAAGACGACCCTTCCCTGGGCTACGGTCTTCTTCCGGGCGGTCCTCTGCAACATCCTCGTCTGCCTCGCCGTCTGGTGCGGCCACGCGTCTACCAACGTGACCGACAAGTTCTTCGCGGCGCTGCTCCCCGTCATGGCTTTCATGGGCGCCGGGTTCGAGCACTGCGTGGCGAACATGTTCTTCCTGCCGTACGCCCTCATGCTCCAGGCCATGGGCGCGGCGGGGTCCGTAACCCTCGGCGGCGTCTGCATGAATCTCTCGGCCGCCGTTCTCGGCAACGCCGTCGGCGGCTGCGCTTTGGGCGTCGCGTACTGGTTCGTGTACGGCCGAAAGCGTGGGGAGGAGTAGCTCCATGGCGAACGGCATCGACAAACCGCGCATAGAGGCGGCCGTCCGCGAGTTCCTCATCGGCATCGGCGAGGACCCCGACCGAGAGGGGCTGCAGGGAACCCCCGACCGCGTTGCCCGCGCCTGCGAGGAGATCTTCGGCGGCCTCGCCGAGGACCCTGGCGCGCATCTGCGCAAGCAGTTCCACGAGCCCGGGAACGAGGAGATGGTCGTTGTGCGCGATATCCCCTTCTCGAGCATGTGTGAGCATCACCTGCTGCCGTTCGTCGGCAGGGCTCATGTGTGCTATATCCCCCGAGACGGCCACGTGACGGGGCTCTCGAAGATCGCGCGCTGCGTCAACGGGTACGCTCGCCGTCCCCAGCTCCAGGAGCGCTTGACAGGCCAGATCGCCGACGCGCTGGTGCGCGAGCTCAACCCGCTCGGCGTCCTCGTGGTCCTCGAGGCCGAGCACACCTGCATGACCATGCGCGGCGTCCGCTCCGCCGGAGCCGTCACTGCCACGTCGGCGGTGCGCGGGGCCCTGCGAGAGATCAAGGCCCGGCAGGAAGCCATGCGCCTGCTCGGCAAGTAGCCTATGCGGCCGAGACCGAGCTCCTGCCCGCGCCTCGCCGCTGTCCACGGAGGTTTTCGTCCCATGTATCGCGTTCCCTTCGATGTGCCCGAGCTCACCTACGAGGAGTCCCTCGCCGAGCTCCACTCGGCCCTTCGCTTCGGCATCTGCCCCCTGCTCGAGACCGTGGAGGATCTGCTCGACGAGCTCGGCGATCCCGACCTCGCGTACGACTGCGTCCAGGTCGCCGGCACAAACGGGAAGACCTCTACGTCCCGCTACACGGCCGCCATCCTTGCGGGCGAGGGCAAGAAGGTCGCCCTCTACACCTCGCCTGAGCTCGTGAGCTACACCGAGCGTATGGAGGTCGCCGGCGCGCCCGTGTCCGAGGAGCTCTTCGCGCTGGGCATCTCCGCGGCCGTGGAGGCGGGCCGCCGCGTGAACGCGCGCCGCTCTTCTGCCGGGGAGCGTCCCTATGACATCACCGAGTTCGACACCCTGACCGTGGCCGCCATGGTCGTCTTCGCGCTCGAGGGCGTCGACGCGGCCGTGCTCGAGTGCGGCATGGGAGGCCGCTGGGACGCGACCTCGGCGGCGAAGTCCATCCGCTCGGTCGCCGTCACCGGTATCGGCCTCGACCACGTCCGCGTCCTCGGCGACACCCTCGAGGCCATCGCCGGCGAGAAGGCCGCCATCATCAAGGCTGGGCGGACCTGCGTCCTGGGCGTCGGGACATCGACTCCCGATTCCGTCGAGGACGTCTTCCTTTCGAGGTGCGCAGAGGTCGGCGTCGTGCCGACGCTCCTTCGCCCCTCGGTGCTCAGCGACGCCGAGGGAGAGATGCAGCCGGGCGAACCGAGGGAGCACGCCGACCTGCCCCGCGCGAGCTATCGCATCACCAAGCGCCCGTCGCGCATCGGCGCGCCCCTCGAGGTCGAGGTCGTGAGCACCCGTGCCGTCTACCCCGAGCTCGCCGCCCTCAAGCCTTCCTATCAGGCGGCAAACATCGCCTGCGCCGTCTGCCTCGCCGAAGACTTCCTAGGCCGCGCCCTTAACGCCGAGAAACTCTTCGATTCGGTCGTGGGGTGCCCGACGCCCGGCCGGTTTCAGTTGCTTCGGCCCGATCCGCCCCTGCTTATCGACGCGTGCCACAACCCGCAGAGCGTCCAGGCCTTCCTCTCGGCGGTGCGCGCCGTGCACCCTGAAGTCGCCTCTCGCCCCGTCCTTCTCTGCGCCGTGCTCGCCGATAAGGACGTCGACGGCATCGTTCGGCTCCTCGCGGCCGACTTTCCCCGGGTCGCCGCGACGCAGACCTCCTCGCCGCGCGCCCTGCCGGCCCGCGACCTCGCGGGGCTCTTCTCCGCGGCTGGGGCGACGGTGGTCGGCGAGTACCCGACCGTGGCGTCCGCTTTATCAACCCTTTGTGGAGAATCCCTCGTGGCCTGCGGCTCGATTACCCTCGCGGGCGAGGTCGCAGGCTCGATGTCCTAGGCTCTGCTACAATCTCTTACGCCTGTGCGGCACTTTCTCGTCGCGCGGCTGAAACCAGCTGTTACACGGAAGGGTCCCGAATATGCAGGAACTTATCGACCAGATCCTCACCCCTGAGGTCCGCATGGTCCTCTACCTGATGGTCGTGTGCGTCGTCATGCTCTATATCCTCTCCATAGTCTACGTCGTGCGCGACGCGCAGCGTCGCGGCGCCGAGCCCTGGTGGATGTGGGCGGTCATCTCCGTCATCCCCATCGTCGGCCTGCTTGCCTACGTCATCCTGCGTCCGAGCTCCTACCTGATCGACCGAGAGGAGCAGGACCTCGACATCGCGCTCCGCGAGCACCAGCTCTCGCACTACGGTATCTGCCCCAAGTGCGGCGCACCGATCGACCGCGACTTCGTCGTCTGCCCGATCTGCAACACGCAGGTGCGCAACGTCTGCCCGACCTGCCACCGCCCGCTCAACGCCGACTGGAAGGTCTGCCCCTACTGCCGCACTCGCATCCAGTAGCCTGCACGGGCGCCCTTTCTCGGACCCTTAAGCCTCCGCCTGTGCGGGGGCTTTTACGTTACGGGGTTTCTAGCAGCCCTTATTTGTGGTAAACCTATACCATCTCACGCGAAGAAAGGCTTGCAAGGATGCTCCACATGCACGCGCTCGACGCACGAACTCAGACTATCTAGGCGCCTGCCCCATGACCACGGCCCGCGAGGCCGCGTGGCAGGCGCCGCATATCGCCCCTGTGCCGCCCGGCGGCGTGAGGGCGTTTTTCATGTAGAGCAGCTTTTGCCCCATAGTCCCAAGGAAGAGGTTCAGCAATGAAGATCCTGCAGAACGACGGCCAGGTCATCGAGTGCCCCGAGGACCAGCTCACGCACGTTGTGCGCCACTCCGCCGCCCACATCATGGCCCAGGCCTTAAAGCGACTGTACCCCGAGTGCGACTTCGCCTACGGCCCCGCCACCGACAACGGTTTCTACTACGACGTCGACCTTCCCGACGGCGTGAAGATCTCCGAGGACGATTTCCCTGCCATCGAGGCCGAGATGAAGAAGATCGTCAAGGAGAACCTCAAGTTCACGACCTTCGAGCTCCCGCGCGCCGAGGCCGTCAAGCTCATGGAGGAGCGCGGCGAGAAGTACAAGGTCGAGCACATCGGCGACCTTGCCGACGATGCCCGCATCACCTTCTACCAGCAGGGCGAGTACATCGACATGTGCGTCGGCCCTCACATCTGCTACACCAAAGCCCTCAAGGCCTTCAAGCTCACGGGCGTCTCCGGCGCCTATTGGAAGGGCGATAAGAACAACAAGATGCTCACCCGTATCAACGGTACCGCCTTCGCCACGAAGGAGGAGCTTGACGAGCACCTTCGCCTCATCGAGGAGGCAAAGAAGCGCGACCACCGCAAGATCGGCCGCGAGATGGACCTCTTCATGATGCGCGACGAGGCCCCCGGCTTCCCGTTCTTCCTCCCCAACGGCATG
>CAZEHG010000125.1:0-6045 GCA_964512475.1 uncultured Atopobium sp. | reverse complement strand
CACCGTCGTCGTCGACGGCCACAAGCGCAAGGCCAACGTCTGCACCCGTTGCCTCAAGTCCGGCAAGATCGCCCGCAGCTAGTAGCCGCGTATCTCAACATCGCAGGGAGGTCGCACAGCGACCTCCCTTTTTTCATGAACGGCGGCCACCTGCGCTATAATTCCTGAGTCTATGCAGCAAACAACCGCCACGGAGCACTTATCCGCGAGAGGAGACCTCATGACTGGTGCTATCCCGGGAACGCTCAAGGTTTCCAACGACGTCATCGCCGACCTTGCCGGCTATGCCGCCCTCGAGTGCTACGGCGTCGTGGGCATGGCCGAGATCGACGGCCAGACCGGCGTCGTCCGCTTGCTCCCTTCTTACCGGCTCCGCAAGGGCATCGACGTCGCGCCCGTCGACGGCAAGGTCCAGCTCGACCTGCACGTCATCGTCGAGCAGGGCGTCAACATGTCCTCCGTGGTGAACAACCTCACGAGCTCGGTCCGCTTCATCCTCAAGCAGATCGCCGAGCTGGAGAGCGTGGACGTCAAGGTCCACATCGAGGGCCTGCGCGTCGCGCGCTAACCTGCCTGCCTGACCGCTTCTACGAACCGAGGTTTCCAAAAGATGATCGCGAACGTCATCCGCACCTGCTTCCCCGTGGCCGCCAAGGCCCTTGCCGACAAGGCCGAGGACGTCAACAAGCTCAACGTCTTCCCGGTCCCCGACGGCGATACCGGCACCAACATGTCGCTCACCCTGGGCACCGTCGTCAAGGAGGTCCAGGCCCTTCCCGCCGACGCCTCCATCGAGGACATCGCCAAGGCCATCACCCACGGCTCGCTCATGGGCGCCCGCGGCAACTCCGGCGTCATCACCTCGCAGATCCTGCGCGGCATCGCCGAGGGCCTGTGCGAGGCCAAGAACCAGGACGAGCCCACCCCGTCCGACATCGCCCGCGCCTGGCGCCGCGGCGTGAAGGTCGCCTTCAAGGCCGTGCGCAAGCCGGTCGAGGGCACCATCCTCACCGTCCTGCGCGATATCTCTACCCGTGCCGACAAGCTCGAGAAGACCAAGATCACCACGACCGAGATGCTCGACGCCCTGGTCGTCGAGGCCTACGAGTCCGTGGCCCGCACCCCGGACCTGCTGCCCGTCCTCAAGGAGAACGGCGTCGTCGACTCCGGCGCCTACGGCTTCGCCACGTTCTTCGAGGCCTTCGTCAACGCCGTCGAGGGCAAGGCCGGCGAGCTCTCCGACTTCGACCCGACCGTCAGCGCCGAGGGCGCCAAGTCCGACGTCTCCGCCAAGGTCCAGATCGAGCTCAACGACGATTGGGAGGGCTCGGAGTTCCGCTACTGCAACGAGTTCCTCTTCCACGCCGAGAAGGAGTTCGACCCCGACGAGGCGCTGACCTACCTCGCCACCTTGGGCGACTGCGAGCTCGTCGTGGGCTCTTATCCCGACTACAAGGTGCACGTGCACTCCAACGAGCCCAACCGCGTGCTCGAGTACATGCTCGGCTACGGCCAGATCTTCGAGGTCTTCATCCACAACATGGACCTCGAGGCCGCCGACCGCACCGCTAGAATCGCCGAGGACCAGAAGGCCGCCGAGAAGGCCCCGCGCAAGGCGCTCGGCTTCGTCGCCGTGGCCGCCGGCTCCGGCCAGGAGTCCATCCTCAAGTCCCTCGGCGTCGACGTCGTCGTCTCCGGCGGCCAGACCATGAACCCCTCCACCGCCGACATCCTCGAGGCCGTCGAGGCCGCCAACGCCGACAACGTCATCGTGCTGCCCAACAACGGCAACATCCGCATGGCCTCCGAGGCCGCGGCCTCCGCGTGCGAGAGCTGCAAGGTCGCCGTCGTCGCCACCAAGACGGTGCTGCAGGCCTTCTCCGCCATGTTCGTCGTCGACCCCGACGCCAGCCTGGATGAGAACGCCGATGCCATGCGCGAGGCCATCGCCGACGTCCGCGGCGGCGAGGTCACCACGGCTGTGCGCGACTCCAGCGCCGCCGACGGCACCCCGATTCACGACGGCGACGTCATGGGCATCCAGGACGACTCCATCGACGTTGTGGGCAATGACGTCAAGCAGGTCACCCTCGACCTCATCAACAAGATGCAGGACGAGGAGGAGGGCGACTCGCTCACCATCCTCGCCGGCTCCGACATGGACGACGAGGCCTTCGAGGACCTGGTCGGCGCCATCGAAGAGGCCCAGCCCGACCTTGAGATCGACGCCCACCGCGGTGAGCAGCCGCTCTACCCGGTGGTCTTCGCGATCGAGTAACAACGGGAGCCGCGCGGCTCATGGCCGGTCGTCCCAGCATAGCCTTGGTTTCGGAGAGGGTGCAGCGTACCTGCGCCCTCTCCGGCTCCGTAGACCGGCTCCGCTACGTCAAGGGCGCGCGCGCCGAGGCCCTCGCGCGCCTCGGCATCCGGCGCGTGCGCGACCTTTTCCTACACGTGCCTCGTCGCTACCTGGACTTCTCGCGCGTGACCAAAGCCGCCTTCGCGGACGTGGGGTCGGAGGTCACCGTCATCGGGACGGTCGACAAGGTCGAGCTCAAGTTCCCGCGGGCCGGCATGCAGATCGTCAACCTCATGGTCATCGACGAGACGGGCGTGGTCGAGGCGACCTTCTTCAAGCAGCCTTGGATCGCCGAGCAGGTGCATAAGGGCGACGTCGTGGCCATCTCGGGCAAGGTGACCTTCGGTTACGGGTTCAAGCAGATGAAGGCCCCCTTCTATGAGGTGCTCGGCAAGGACGGCGAGACGAGCTACGCGCGCGTGCTGCCCGTCCACGGCGTGGCGGAGGGGGTGACGGTCCCCTGGATGCGACGTATCGTGAGCTCGGCCGTGTCCGACGCGGGCGATGTCTGCGACTTTCTGCCGGCGCGTCTCGCCGCGTCACGCCGGCTTCCGACGCTCGCGCGCGCGGTGCGCGAGGTCCACTTCCCCTCGAGCGCCGAGGCTGCCGAGCGTGCCCGCAGGAGGCTCGCCTACGACGAGCTGCTGTGCCTGCAGCTGCTCCTGCTCACGCGACGCGAGATATCGCTCGAGGGGGCGGAGCCCGTCTCCCACGAGGTGCTCGGCCCCCGCATGGACGCGCTTCTCGCCGCGCTGCCCTTCTCGCTCACGGCCGAGCAGCGCGCCGCCGCCGACGACATCTTGGCGGACATGGCGGCCCCGCGCGTCATGAACCGACTGCTCCTGGGCGATGTCGGCACGGGCAAGACTGCCGTTGCCGCGCTTGCCCTCGCCGCATGCGCCGACACCGGCGCGCAGGCGGCCATGATGGCGCCGACCTCGGTGCTCGCGCGCCAGTACGCCGAGAAGCTCGGGCCGCTCCTGGACGAGGCGGGCATCTCTTGGCGCCTGGTCACGGGCGCCGACGCTCCCGAGGAGCGAGCTGCCACCGAGCTGGCGGCTCGCTCGGGCTCGGCGTGCGTCTTCTTCGGGACGACGGCGCTCCTCTCCGAGAGTATCGAGTTCAAGAGGCTCTCCCTCGCGGTCATCGACGAGCAGCACCGCTTCGGCGTGGGGCAGCGCGCCGCCCTGCGCGGCAAGGGCCGCGGCGTCGACCTTCTTGCCATGAGCGCAACGCCGATTCCGCGCACGCTCGCTCTCTCCGTCTACGGCGATGTCGACCTCTCGCGCATCGCGCACAGGCCTCGGGCGGGCGCGGGGGTCACGACCAGGGTCGTCACGCCCGACAACCTCGACCTCGCCTGGGGCGCCGTCCGCGAGGCGCTTGCCGCCGGCCACCAGGCCTACGTGATCTGCCCGCTCGCGGACGACGCCGACGACGGGTCCGGCCTCGAGGACGTCCCCGCTGCCCTGGCCTCGTCTTCCGACCGCCTGCGCTCGGCCGTCTCGACGCTCGGGTGGCTGCGTCGGACCGTTCTTCCGGGAGTCGAGTGCGACCTGCTCACCGGCAAGATGCGCGCGGACGAGAAGGACGCCGCCATGGAGCGGTTCCGCTCGGGGGCGACTCAGGTGCTCGTGGCCACCACCGTGGTCGAGGTGGGCGTCGACGTGCCCAACGCGACCGCCATGGTGGTGCTGGACGCCGACCGCTTCGGCCTGGCCACGCTGCACCAACTGCGCGGGCGCGTGGGCCGCGGCGACGCGGCGGGCACGGTCTACCTCAGCTGCGCCGCGAAGAAGGGCACGCCGGCGCGTGACCGCGTCGGCGCGCTCGAGGCCACGAGCGACGGCCTTGCGCTCGCAGAGCTGGACCTTCGCCTGCGCCATGAGGGCGAGGTCCTGGGGTATCGTCAGTCGGGCGGCGTCACGCTTCGCATCTGCGACCTGGAGGCCGACGCGGACCTCGTGGAGTGGGCCCACGGCGACGCGATTGGCATCGCCGGCAAGGACCCCTCGCTCTCCTCGCCCGAGCACCGCTTGCTCGCGGCCGAGGTTCGCGACCGATTCGACGTCTATTTCGAGGAACTGGAGCGCGCATGAGAATAGTCGGCGGCAAATGGAAAGGCCTCGCGATAGAGGCCCCGCAGGGGCGCGCCGTGACGCGCCCCACGACGGACCGCAACCGCGAGCGCTTCGCGTCCATGATCCTCTCGGCCGCGGGTCTCGACCTCTCCGGCGTGAGCGTCCTGGACGCCTTCGCCGGTTCCGGCGCCATGGGCTTCGAGCTCGTGAGCCGCGGGGCGGCAAGCGCCACCTTCGTCGACCTCGACCGCTCCGCGGTGGCGCGCATCAGGCGCACGGCCGCGAGCTCGCTGCGCGCCGACCCCTCGGAGTGGCGCGCGGTCGCCGGCGACGCGGTGGCCCTTGCCGAGCAGGGGCGCATACCGGGAGGGCCCTTCGGCGTCGTCTTCCTCGACCCGCCCTATGCGGTCGAGGCGGCGCGCGTGAGGGCGCTCGTCGACGCCCTCGCCGCGCACGGGGCGCTCGCGCAGGGCGCAATCGTGGTCTACGAGCACGCCTCCAAGGCGCAGGGGATATCCGGCGGCGCGCTCGCGGCCGCCAAGTCGAAGAGCCAGGGGGTCACCACCGTCGACCTCATGGTGTACGCAGCGTAAAGAGGAGCTTTCCCGATGAACAGCAACAAGGCAAAGGTCGAGCGCGTCGTCGTCCCCGGCACCTTCGACCCGGTGACCCTGGGCCACCTCGACGTGATCATGCGGGCCCGGCGCCTTTTCGGACAGGTGACGGTGGCCGTCGCCGCCTCCGTGGGCAAACGCGGCACCGGCCCGTCCTTCTCGTTGGAGGAGCGCGTGGAGATGATCTCGGAGGCGCTCGCGGCCGAGGGCGTCGACGACGTCGAGGTCAAGCCGTTCCGCGGGCTTCTCGTCGACTTCTGTCGCGCCGAGGGGGCTGATGCCGTGGTCAAGGGCCTGCGCGCGATGACCGACTTCGAGTACGAGCTCCAGCAGGCAGACCTCAACAGCCACCTCGCCCCCGAGCTCGAGAGCGTCTTCGTCATGTCGAGCCCCGAGTACGGCTATGTGAGCTCCTCGATCGTCCGCGAGATCTCCTCCATGGGGGCGAGCGTCCAGATGCTCGTGCCCCCGAACGTGAACGAGCGTTTGAAGGAACGGTTCGGCGGCGCTGCCCGGGAGTAAACGGCCCGGCGTTTATCTGGTACGATAAATCAGTTAAGAGTTCACAGGATGCGCCGCCGGGCACTTCGCGGTACCGCGCATTTGCGAAAGGAGACCTGGATGCAGCCGGGTGAGGAAATCGAGAGCCTCGTCAATGAGCTCGAGCAAATCGTGAGCGAGGCCAAGTCGCCCTTGACCGGCGGCGGCCAGAAGAAAATCATCGACGCGGAGCAGGTCTACGAGGTCCTGGACGATATCCGGCGCGTCTTCCCGCAGGAGTTCACCGACGCCCGCCGCATCGTCAAGGAGGAGCAGGAGACGCTCGACCGCGCCCAGCAGCAGGCTGCCTCCATCATCGCGGACGCCCAGCAGCAGGCCATGATCCTCGCGGGCGACCAGGAGGTCGTTCGTCTTGCCCAGCAGCAGGCCGACGCGATCCGCGACCAGGCCTCCCAGTACGAGCGCGACACCCGCTACAACGCCGAGGAGT
>CAZEHG010000124.1:0-6062 GCA_964512475.1 uncultured Atopobium sp. | reverse complement strand
ACGAGCGCCGCGAGCTCGTGCGCCTGCAGCAGGAGTGCGGCCTGCCCATCCGCTCTATGTGCCTCTCCGGCCACCGCAAGTACCCCTTCGGCGCCACCGACCCCTCCGTGCGCGAGCGCAGCATGCAGATCATGGAGGAGGCGCTGCACCTGGCCTGTGACCTGGGCGTCCGTACCATCCAGCTTGCCGGCTACGACGTCTACTACGAGGAAGGCACCGACGAGACGCGCAAGTACTTCGCCGAGAACCTCGCCCGCGCCACCGAGATGGCTGCCTGCGAGGGCGTGCTCCTGGGCTTCGAGACCATGGAGACGCCGTTTATGGACACGGTCGAGAAGTCCATGGCCTATGTGAGCCAGATCGACAGCCCCTACTTGGGCGTGTATCCTGACCTCGGCAACCTGACCAACGCAAACTTCCTCTACGGCAAGTCCGTGACCGACGACCTCGCGACCGGCCGCGGCCACCTGGTTGCCACCCACTGCAAGGAGACCGTCGCGGGCGCCTACCGCGAGATTCCCTTCGGCACCGGCACCACCGATTGGAAGGCGCTCGACGAGTGCGTGCGCCAGGGCGTCCGCCGCTACGTCGCCGAGTTCTGGTACGTCGGCAGCGAGAACTGGCGCGAGGAGACCGCCTTTGCGAGCACGTACGTGCGCGGCAAGATCGAGGCTGCTTTCGACCGCGTCGGCGCGTAGGGCAGCAAGGAGCTTAAGGGAGAAGGGAAGCCCGGCGATGATGCCTGTATGGCTTAAGCAGGCCAAATACGCGCTCTTCGACTTCGACGGCGTCATCGCCGACACAGAGCCGCGCTACATCGACCTCGACCGGGCCGCCCTCGCCGCCCTCGGCTACGAGGCGACCGACAAGGATCTGGAGTCGTTTATCGGCAAAGCTTCCGAGGTGGCGGGGCCCGAGCTTCTTGCCAGACACGGAATCCAAGCGACGTCCGAGGACTACCTGGCGGTCTGGGACTCGGACGCGGAAATCTACGGGCGCGAGGACCTTGAGCCGAGCCCCGGCCTGCGTGAGCTATGGGAGCGCCTTCGCGAGCGGGGGTGTCGTATCGCGGTCGTCTCGACGACGCGCTGCGTCAGTCTCGTGAGGGCGCTCAATCGCTTCGGGATACTCACGTACGTGGACGCTATCGTGGGGCGCGAGATGGTCAGCCACGCGAAGCCTGACCCCGAGCCGTACGAACGGGGGCTTGCGCTTCTTGCCGAGATGGAAGGCGAGGAAGCGGCGTCGGCCCGGAGGAGGGCCGTTGCGTTCGATGACTCGCCGTCCGGCATCGCGAGCGCCCGCGGCGCGGGCATCCTTGCCGTCTGCTATACGGGAGCGAGCATGACCCTGCCCGTGGAAGGTGCCGACGCGACCATCTCGTCCTTCTCGGCGTTGCTTTAGCTACCTGGTTTATCTGTAGCTTCGTGAGTTCGTGTGGGTAGCCGCTCGCCGTGGCCCTTGGCCGCCCAAACGAACCCCACCCCGAAGAGCCTAACAAAAACCTCGAAAGTCGTGAGCAATTTTGGGATAAGCCGAGTAGCCATCGATTTTAGATACTACTCAACTGGAGTTTTACCTTCAAAAAACGGTAGCTACTCGGCCAGACGCAAAACTGCTCACGACTTTCGTATCTGACGGGATTATCTCGGCTGTTCCGGCCTCGAATCGGGCCCATAACGGCTGTGATAATCCCGTCAGGTTTACGTATTCCTGTATGCCTGGGTTCTGGTGAGAAGAACACCCGATACAGAGCCTAGCTGCTGAGGCCCGCCACCGCCTCGAGCTTAGGCAGCGCGACGTGGTTGAAGGCGTAGATCACGCGGCCCACGCCCACCATGGAGGCGATGGTGCCCAAGCCCACGCCCAGCCAGAGATCGCCCATGGAAAGACCGGCCGCCAAAGAGCAGGCCACGCAGAAAACGTCGACGCCGTTCTTGCACAGGCCCAGGTCCCTATGGGTCTTGTCCGCGATGCTGCTCACGATGCCGTCGCCGGGGTTGGGGTTGAGCTGCATGTCGACCGTTACCGCGGCGCCGATGCCGGTAAAGAGGATTCCGAGCGCGAGCATGACCAGGTCGGTCGGCAAATAGCCGCTCTGGTAGGGGATTGCCCGCTCTATGAGCGCCATGAAACGGGTGAACACGATGCTCACCCCGACCTGCAGCACGTCGATCCACTGCCGGTCCTTGCCCTTGACGAAGAACTGCAGCGCGATGAGCAGGCAATAGGTGATGAGCGTGAGGTTTGCCAGGCTCAGGCCGGTTCCCTCGCTGATGGTGTAGGGCACCGAGATGATCGCCGAGGCGCCCAGACCGGCCTTGGTGTTGAGCATGACGCCGAGGGCGATGGAGAGCATCCCCACAAGATAGATACCGAACCTGATGCCGAGCTGCTTGTTCATGAGTCACTTCCGTCAAGGGCAGCACAGGAGCTGCCGCCCCGTGAAGGGCGCCGCCCTTTTGCCGCCTCTATGCCTCTATATGAGTTGTTTGCCGTATGTGAGGATACTCCGCGCGGACGCATGTCACAGAACCAGCACGTAGATGCCGCCGCGTGGCGTGGGATGCCGCCGTGTGGCGTGGGATGCCGCCGCGTGGCGCGGGATGGCGCCGTGCGGGGCCGGAAGCGCGTCAGCGGCGCGCGAGGACGGCGACGGACTCCGTGTGCTTCGTGTGGGGGAACATGTCGACCGGGGTCAAGGACTCGATTCGGTAGCCACGGGCACGAATGAACTCCAGGTCACGGGCCTGCGTCTGGATATTGCAACTCACATAGACCACGCGCCCCGGCGCGAGGGAGGCCACGCCGTCGAGAAACGCCTCGGTGGACCCGGCCCGCGGCGGGTCCATGAGGACGACGTCGAAGCCGAGACCGCGGCCCTCGCGGGCCATCCAGGAGGTTGCGTCGGCGGCCACGAAAGAGCATCGGTCGGAAAGGCCGTTGATCGCGGCGTTCTTCTTTGCCGCGCGCACGGCGTCCTCGACCTTCTCGACACCAATGACCTGAAGGTCGTTTACTGCGGCAGCGGCGCAGATGCCGATGGTGCCGCAGCCGCAGTAGGCGTCGAGCGCGCGCATGCCCGGCTTGAGCGCCCCGCCCTCGATGGCGAGGCGATAGAGGGTCTCGGTCTGCGCGGGGTTCGTCTGGTAGAAACTCGTGGGGCCTATCTGGAATGTGCAGCCGAGCAGCTTGTCGCGCATGGAGCCGGGCCCGTAGAGCGTCTTGCTTTCGAAGCCGAGGATGGCGTTGGTCCGGCGGGTGTTCACGTTCTGGACGATGCTCGTGATCTCGGGTGCCTCGGCAAGAAGCGCATCGACGAACTCCTCGGCCTTCCGCAGGCTCGGCGTGTTCGTGACCACGGTGAGAAGCACGTCGTCGGTCGCGTACCCGCAGCGCACGACGGCATGGCGAAGGACGCCGGTACCGCGGTCCTCGTCGTAGGCGGGGATGTGCTGGTCCGCGGCCACGCGGGCTACGGCATTAAGTATCTTGCGCCCCCGCGGGTCCTCCACAAGGCACTCGTCGCAGCGGACGATCCGGTGCGTGCCGCGCGCGTAGAAGCCGCAGGCAATGCGCCCACGCCCGGCGTAGCCGAAGGGGGTCGCCGCCTTGTGGCGATACGCGAGAGGCTCCCCGCCCACACCGACGATGTCGCGGAGCTCACCGCCGTCCACCTCGGTCATGCGGCCAAGAAGCCCCTGCGCCTCTTCCTGCTTGCGACGCAGCTGAATGGGGTACGGCACGCTCAGCCACTCGCAGCCGCCGCACTTCTTTGCGATCCCGCATGTGTAGGTGCGGTAACCCATATGTGTCTCCCTCGTCAAAAATCGTCCATCCAGCATACACGAGGCCTATGCTGGCCCCATGGGTCGGGGATCCTCGGCCCGCAAAGTCATCGCATCGGAGGCGCGCATGGGCAGTTTTGGCAAGGTCGGGATCATCGGGTTGAGTCATGTGGGCGCCCACGTGGCCGACGTGCTTCTTTCCCACGGGACGGTCGAGGAGCTCAGGTTCTGCGACAAAGACACGAAGCTTTCCCGCGCGCAGGCCAACGACATGCTCGACGCCATGGCATACTATCCGCGCCGTGCCCGCGTCATCGACTGCGCATGCGACTACGAGGAGCTCGCGGGCTGCGACGTCATCGTGAACGCCGCCGGGCACGTGGCGGCGTCGAAGACGAACCGCGACGCCGAGAACCTGCTCACACCCGCCGAGGTGGCGACGTTCGCGCCGCGGATCATGGCGGCCGGCTTCAAGGGCGTGTGGGTGTCCATCGCCAACCCCTGCGACGTTGTGGCCCTTGAGCTGCAAAAAGAAACCGGGATGGATCCGCGCCGCGTCATCGGCTCGGGTACCGCGCTCGACTCCTCCCGCCTGCGCCACGCCCTTGCGGACGCCACGGGCTATGACCCCGCGAGCGTGAACGCCTGGATGCTCGGTGAGCACGGCTTCAGCGAGTTCGCGTGCTTCAGCCACGCGGCGATCGGCTGCCTGACGCTCGACGAGGTCGAGGCCCAGTCCGGCATCAAGCTCGACCGGGCGGCCATTGAGGAGCAGGCAACGCACGGCGGTTACATCACCATGGAGGGTAAGTGCTGCACCGAGTACTCGGTCTCGCGCGCGGCGACGCAGATCGTCGAGGCTGTCCTCGGCGATACCAAGCTGGTGACGCCGGTGTCCACGCTCGTCGAGGACGTCTACGGCGTGAGCGGCATCTACTCGAGCCTGCCGTGCGCGATCGGCGCCGAGGGCGTTGAGCAGGTCTTTGTTCCGGCGCTTTCCGACGACGAGATCGGGAGATGGCACGCCACCTGCGAACACATCGCCTCGAACGTCGCGGCGTTCGAGGCCAGCAAGGCTTAGCGGCGTCGGTCGGAGAGCGCCAAATACCGTAAGTCCGACTTTTTCCACTTTAAATTTAAGATTGCCGAGTAGCCAAGCGAACTGCGATCACGTTTGCCCAGTTGAGGGGCCTGCGCGATTCGAGGCTACTCAGGCGTTTCATAATTTAAAGTGGAAAAAGTCGGACTACGTAAAAGCCAGGCAATCGCGACGCTGCCTGTTCGCGGCTTAACCCCATCCATTTGCGCTTTTACTGAACCTAAGTCAAAAAATCTGTCTACGAATTCAATACTGGGGGTACTATATCCTCCGGTATTTAAAACGGGTTCAAAAATCGTCGCGAAGGGGCGACGAACCGCCCGTAATCGGAGGAGAGAGCCACATGCAGTCGAAGATTGCCCACGCGGCTGAGCGCAAGGCGTTCAGTGTTGCCCTTGACCAGATCATCAAGACCGCCAGCGGCCCCGACCGCGAGAAGAACCTCGACAAGCTGCTCGACATGGCCGGCAAGCTGCTCAAGGACACCTCACCCGGCGCCATACGCGGCATCCGCAACGGCCTGTACCCGGGTTCCAAGTGGGAGCAGTTCCTCTGGGACGTCATCGATAATACCGACCCCCATGTGCTCAAGACCTCGATTCTGAACGGCGGCTACGAGGCGGCTTTCCGTGGCCTTCGCAACACCACCGCCAACGCCGAGAAGGAGCAGTGCAACGTCCCCTGGATCATCCTCTTCGACCCGACGAGCGCCTGCAACAAGCACTGCGTCGGCTGCTGGGCCGCTGACTACGGCAACAGCCTGAACCTCACGTATGAGGACATGGACCGACTCGTGACCGAGGGCTCCGACCTCGGCTGCCATCTTTATATGCTCACCGGCGGCGAACCGCTCGTACGCAAGCGCGACGTCATCAAGCTCGCCGAGAAGCACAACGACTGCCTGTTCAACATCTTTACCAACGCCTCGCTCATCGACCAGGCGTTCTGCGACGACGTCAAGCGCGTGGGCAACATCGTCTTCAGCGTCTCGCTCGAGGGCACCGAGGACTCCAACGACGGCCGCCGCGGCGACGGCTCCTACCAGGAGGTCATGCGCGCCTTCGACCTTATGCACGAGAACGGCCTGCTTTACGGCACCTCCACGGCCTACACCCGCGCGAACACCGAGATGGTCAGCTCCGACGAGTACTTCGACAAGATCATCGAGAAGGGCT
>CAZEHG010000123.1:0-6077 GCA_964512475.1 uncultured Atopobium sp. | reverse complement strand
CGTTCCAGATGGCAGGCGAGCCCAACTTCGAGGTCGGCGACTACGTCTACGTGCCTGGCATCCGCTCCGCCATGGACGGCGACCTCTCCGGCATCGCGGCCTACGTCGTGCGCGCGGGAGGCGAGGTTGAGCGGGTCGAGCTGTTCGTCGCCGACATGACCCCCGAGGAGCGCGCCACCGTCAAGGCCGGCTGCCTCATCAACTTCAACCGCGCGAAGGCGGCGAAGTAGGGAAGAGGCGGCCACATAAGCTGCCTGGGAGGGCGCGGGCCGGTGGGCCCCGCGCCCTTTTCGCGCCGGCAGGCGGTTGGCCGCCGGTCTTCTCCCGATGCCCCGCCGGCGCCGGGAATCGTCAAATAATGCGGAAGTTCGCTCCTGCACCCGGGTTCACGGGGTCCCTGGGGGTAAGGTAAAACCATCTTTGGCTCCGTGCCAAACCTGAAACGAAGACCATCTCTGGGAGATGTATCCATGAACTTTCGTACGTCCGTCGTGTCCGCAGGCCTTGCGGGCAGCCTTCTTCTTGCCGCGTGCGTGACGCCGGCCTACGCGGTGACCCAGTCGGAGGTCGACGAGGCCTCCGCCAAGCTCGCGGAGCTCGGCGACCAGCTCACGAGCATCCAGTCCGAGCTCGAGACGGCGACGCAGGACGTCGAGGAGACGTCCTATAGGATCGACGAGAAGAGCTCTGAGGTTGAGGACGCCCAGGCCGACCTCGCACAAAAGAAGGACGACCTCTCCGAGCTCATGCGCTCGGTGTATAAGCAGGGCTCGAGCAGCATGCTCGACTACATCCTCGGCTCCACGAGCCTCGACGACTTCGTGAGCCGCGTCATCTACCTCGACAAGGTCTCCAAGCAGCGTTCGGAGAAGATCGCCTCGGTCAAGAGCGCCGAGGAGGCGCTCAAGCAGGAGCAGTCCGAGCTCGAGGTGCGCCAGGCCGAGCAGAGCGACAAGGTCGCGAGCCTCCAGTCGCAGGCCGAGGAATACTACTCGCGCGTGAGCGAGGCCGTGAGCTATTACAGCTCGCTGGACGCCGAGCTGCAGGCGCAGGTCGCCGCGGCGGCGGCCGAGCAGCAGAACAGCGCGGTGAGCGCCGCCGTCCAGGCAGCGCAGGACACGACGACGCAAGCCGCCGCGCAGGCCGCGGCCGAGGATACCCCCGCCAAGGACGAAGCTGCCGAGCAGCCGTCCCAGGACCAGGCGGGCTCCTCGAAGTCCGACTCCGGCTCGAGCTCGGGCGGCACGTCGAACATCGTGTCGGGCGGCGGCGTCGCCGCCGCGCTCGCGGCCGCCGAGGCGGGCGCGCCCTACGTCTACGGCGCCACCGGCCCCGATTCCTTCGACTGCTCCGGTCTCGTGTGCTACTGCTACGGCTACGCCCGCGGCCGCACCACCTACGACATGATCGACTCGCTGCAGTCCACCGGCAGCTGGAAGAGCAGCATGAGCCAGCTCGAGTACGGCGACCTGTGTTTCACGAGCGAGGGCCATGTGGGTATTTACCTCGGCAACGGCCAGATGGTCCATGCCCCGAGCCCCGGCAGGAGCGTCTGCGTGACGACCGTCTGGGCTTGCATCGGCGGTGGTGCCTACTAGCCCCCGTCCTTCTTGCCGACGCTCGGTTTCGAGGAGGAGCCGAACCCTTGGCTCGACGTCGAGCTCAAGTTCCGCTGCTTCTTTGTCCGCAAGGCCATGTTCACCTGGTACTCGCGCGGGGTGATCGCCTTTCCCGGCGGCATCGGGACCCTCGATGAGGTCTTCGAGCGGCTCACCCTCATGCAGACGGGAAAGATCGACCCGGAGCGCGTGGTGCTGTTCGGGAGCGCATATCGGGGCGATTTGCTCGATTGACTGCGCTCGTCCCAGCTCGCCGAGGGCTATATCCACGAGGAGGACCTGGATAGGATCCCGCTCACCGACGACGTCGAGGAGACGGTGGCGGCGGTGTGCGGCGCCATCGACGTCGGCTAGGCCCCACGGGCTGGTTTCTTGACGAAGGGCTTCATTCCCGGCCGGGGCACTTAGACGACCGGGGCCTCTCCTGGGCCGGGTCTCCCATTTGTTATTCTCTAATCGCTGTGCAAGGGCGAGTGGGGGAGAAGAACATGATTAAGGCCGCGTTTTTCGACGTCGACGGCACGCTGCTGAGCTTCCAGACGCACCTGATGCCCGAGTCCACCAAAGCTGCGCTCATCGAGCTGCGTCGGCGCGGGGTCAAGTGCTTCGTCGCGACGGGGCGATTGAAGAAGCAGCTGCCCCCGTGCGTGCGTGACGGTTTCGAGGGCTTCGGCGGGTTCGACGCCTACGTGACGCTCTCGGGCTCTCACTGCTACGGCGTCGACGGCGAGCCGTACTTCGAGGTGCCGATCGGCGTGGACGACGTCGCGCATGTGGTCGCACAGGTGCGCGCGGGCCTCTACGAAGTCGTCGCCGTGGACGCGGAGCACGTCTTCGTGAGCGCGAAGACGCCCGAGATACGTGAGGTGGAGCGCCTGGCGAACCTGAGCTACGAGGTGGGCGACATCGGCTATGCCTTGACGCACAAGATTTTCCAGTTCTGCGCCTTCGTCCCTCCCGAGCGCGAGCATCTCATAACGGACGGGCACCCGGGCATCATGACCTCGCGCTGGACGGACCTCTTCTGTGACGTCGTGCCCATGCGCAGCGGCAAGCTCGAGGGTGTTCGCGCGACGCTCGAGCGCTTCGGCATCGGCACCGAGGAATCCATCGCGTTTGGCGACGGCGGCAATGACGTGACGATGCTCGAGGCCTGCGGGATCGGCGTTGCGATGGGCAACGGCACCGAGGATTGCCGCGCGGCGGCCGACTACGTGACCGAAGACGTGGACCATGACGGCGTCGTGAACGCGCTGCGGCATTTCGGGGTCATCTAGGTCGTTGGGCGCCGGCCGTCCGTTGGGCGCCGGCCGTCCCGCCGTTTGACCGGGGCCTTGCCGCTAGGTCGCCGGCTACCAGTGGCGCGCCAGGCGCGAGATGGCCTCGGCGGCCGTCTCCTCGTCGGCGCCGTCCACGCTCACGACGACGGCCTCCCCGGTGCGGACGCCCATGGAAAGAAGCGCCATGAGGTCGGAGGCGTCGGCGAAGCGACCCTCGTGCTCGAAGGTCACGCGGCTGCGCCAACGCTGGGCCTCGCCGGCAAGCAGCACGGCGAGCTGGATATGGAAGCCGAGCGGGTCTGTGATTTGGCGCACAATCTTGCGCATGCCGCACCTCTCTACACGCAACTAGCCGAAAAAATAGCAGCAAGGGAGGCGCATGGAAAGAGGGGAGTCGGCAAGCGTCGCGCCGACTCCCCCTCAAAGGCAACACCTGTATTCAATCAAGCCGATGATGTTCGTGAAGCTCCGCTACGCCTCGGCGAGAAGCGCCTCGACCGTCTCGCGCGACGGCATCGAGGGGATGCCGCCGCGAGCCCGAACGCAGAGCGAGGCTACGGCGTTGCCGAAGCGGACATAGCCCGCGGCCTCGTCGAGCGTCACCTCGGCGGGGCGCTTCTCGCCTTCGACGAGCGCGCAGAGGAAGCCTCCCCAGAAGGAGTCGCCCGCGCCCGTGGTGTCGACGGCTTCGGCGCGGAAGCTCGGGACCGTGAGCGAACCTTCGCGCGTGGCCACGAGGGCGCCGTCGGCGTCGAGCGTGACGACCACGATCGAAGGCCCCTGGGAGAGGAGGCGTGCCGCGGCCTTCTCCGCGTCGGCCTCCCCGGTCAGAAGCGGGCATTCCTCGGCCGAGAGCTTCATCACGTCCATGTGCTCGACGACCTCGCGCATCCGCTCGCCGGCTTCCTGCTCGCTTTCCCAGAGGTTGGCGCGGTAGTTCGGGTCGTAGGAGAGGATGCAGCCGGCGGCCTTGGCACGGGTGATCGCGACCATGGTGGCGCCGCGGGCGGGCTCATCGGTGAGCGAGAGGGAGCCGACGTGGAAGACGCGGCTCTCCTCGATGAGGGCACGGTCGACCTCGCCGCTGAGCAGGCGCGTGTCCGCTCCCGGCTTGCGCGCGAAGCTGAAGCTTCTCTCTCCGTCCTCGGAGAGCGCGACGAAGGCGAGCGTGGTGAAGGCGCCTGGGTCCGTGACGAGATCGCGTGTGTCCACGCCCTCGGCGTCGAGGACCCCGCGCAGGAACTCGCCGTGCATGTCGGCCCCGACCTTGCCGATGACGGCCGCGGTGCGGCCGAGCCGGCGCAGGGCCACGAGCACGTTCGCGGGCGCGCCTCCGGGGTTGCGCTCGAAGAGCTTCTGGCCGCCTTCCGAGGTTCCCGCGTCGGTGAAGTCGATGAGCACCTCTCCGAGCGCCGTGACGTCGATCATTCGAATGCCTTTCTCTTCAAGCCCGGCCAACGAGGCGACGGGTCGCCGGCGCTTCCGCCGGAACCTTCCGCCCGCCGTTGCGCGCGGGGACGGGTCGCTATTGGGCGCTGGTGGTCACGCCGCACTCCATGGGGTAGAGCGCCGCCTCGGCCGCTTCGCCCTCAACAGATACGCTGAGCTGCTCGTTCACGGGGAACCAACGCGTCGAGAAGACCATGCGGCCGCCGTTCGCGTAGACCTCGACCGCAGAGCTGTCCACGAGCACGCGCAGGTCGTGCACGCCCTCGAGCGCGCAGCGGCGAGACGTGCGGCCGGACGCGACCTTCTCGTCCGTGAAGGCGATCTCGCAGCCCTCGCCGCCGACGTTGCAGCGGACCTCGAGCGCGTCGTCGAGCCGGACGGTGAGCGCGCCTACGATGCTCCCGAGCACGAGGTCGGCGCGGTGCTCGGGGAGGGTTGCCGTCGCGGCCACGTTATCCTCGCCGCCGTGGGCGAGCACGACCTTCTCGCCGCGCAGGCCGTCGAGCTCGGCGACCGGGCTCTGCGCGATGAGCCCGTCTTCGCAGCGGGCGAGCGCACGCGGCACCGTCAGGCAGTGGATCCAGTCGAGGTCGTCGGGCTGTCCGGCGAACCAGTCCTCGGGCATGCCCATCCAACCGATGAGGACCGTGCGACCGTTTCCGTCCACGAAGCTCTGCGGCGCGTAGAACTCGAACCCGTGGTCCCAGCGCACGAACGAGGCGGCATCGAGGACAGGGGAGTCCGAGATACTCTCGCCTTCGGGCACCGGGAGGTAACCCGAGTGGTCACCCACGCCGTCTGACCAGGGCTTATCGTCCACGCCCTGGGGGCAGCAGCCGACGTACTCGCGCCCGTCGAGCTCGATGCGGTCCGGGCACTCCCACATGTAGCCGAGCTCCTCGGCGCTCGTCACCGTGCCCTCGAGATCCCACGCGAGGCCGTCCTCGCTTCGGTAGACGAGCATCATGCCCTCGTCCTCGCGGGTTCGGGCGCCCAGCAGCATATGGAGCGCCCCGCCCTCCGACCAGATTTTCGGGTCGCGGACGTGACAGCTGCAGTAGGCGGGGTAGTCCGCACTGCGAAGAAGGACCTGCTTAGGGCCCATGGCGTAGCCGTCCTCGGTCTCGACGAGGATTTCGTTGGCCTGACGGCCCTCGTAGACGAAATCGTGCTCGCCGGGCTCTTTTACGTTGCCCGTGTAGTAGAGGCGCAGCAGGTCGCCGCCGTCGGGGGCGGCGCCGGGAACGATGAAGGCCCCGCCGGAGTAGGCGCCGTTGGCGTCGTCTGCGCAGTCCTGGGCGATCGCCATGCCGTGGTGCTCCCAGTGGATGAGGTCTCGGCTCGTGTAGTGGCCCCATCCGCGGGACGCGTGGGGATCGGGCCAGACGGGGCTCCACTGGTGGAATACGTGGTACTCGCCGCGGAAGAAACACAGGCCGTTGGGGTCGTTCAGCCAGCCGGCGGGTGGCATGAGGTGAAAGCCCATTCTCCAGGTGTCGGGGGACATGGGGTGGTCCTTTCTTAATATGGGACGCGGCCGGGCGGGGGGAAGGCGCGCCGGGCCGTGGGGGGTATCTTTCAGGGTGGCCGGGGACCCTCTGGCTGGTCCCCGGCCGGTAAGGAAAGGCTTGTTCGTGCGGGGTTTCTCGCTACTCGGCCGTCTCGGGGTCCTTATAGAGGATGAAGGACAGGACGAAGGCGACGATGGCGGTGGCCGCGAACATCACGC
>CAZEHG010000122.1:0-6144 GCA_964512475.1 uncultured Atopobium sp. | reverse complement strand
CCGAGATGGACACCGTGGCCAAGGGCTGGACCACCTCCGAGGAGCGCCGCCTGCTCGGCGCCTTCCTCTTCCACGGCGACGACGTCGAGAAGCGCGTCTCGGTCCTTTCCGGCGGCGAGCGCGCTCGCCTCGCGCTGGCCAAGATGCTCGTCTCGCCGGACCCGCTGCTCATGCTGGACGAGCCAACGAACCACCTGGACATCGACTCGGTCGACGTCCTCGAGCAGGCCCTGATCAAGTTCCCGGGCACCATCGTGCTCATCAGCCACGACGAGCACCTGGTGCGTGCGGTGGCCAACAAAGTGGTCGATGTCCGCGACCACAAGGTCACGCTCTACGACGGCGACTACGAGTACTACCAGTTCAAGCGCTCCGAGCTCGAAGCGATAGCGGCCGGCGAGGAGGCGCCCGCCTCCGGGAAGCGCGCCCCCGTTCAGGCTCAGGAGCCCTCCGCTCCCGCAGGCCGCAACGTGAAGACGCGCGAGCAGCGCCGCGCCGAGGCCGAGGAACGCAAGCGCCGCAACCAGGCGCTCAAGGGCGAGAAGAAGCGCCTGCGCGAGGTCGAGGCCGCCCTCGCGCCCGCGCAGAAGCGCTACGACGAGCTCGTGGCCCTCATGGCGGACGAGTCGCTCTACAACGACGCCGCCCGCTTCGACGAGTGCATGAAGGAGTACAACGCCCTCTCAAGGAAGATACCGTCCCTCGAGGAGGAGTGGATGGAGCTCACCGAGAAGATCGAGTCCGCCGATGTCTAGGTCATCGCACGACAACGCCGCGAAGGCGCTTCTCGGCGCCCTGGCGTTCGCGCTGCGCGCTGCCGCGTGGCTCCTCGTGGCCCTGGTCGTGGCCGACCTCTTCCTCACCGGGCCTGCCCGCGCGGCCCTGTTGCCGCTCAACACCTGGCTCGCGCGCGCCATCCCGGAGGGCCTCTCGGGCTCGCTCGTCCTCTCCACGCCCCTGGGCGGGGCGTTCCGCGGCGACTTCGCCCTCGTTGCGGTAGTCTTGTTCGTGGTCGACTGGGCCATTTGTAAAATAGCTGCCTCGCTGCGCTGACGCCGCGAGAGGGGAGTCTTCGCTTGACCTTCGCATCTACGTTCTCCTTCGAGCGCGCGCTGAGCATCGCCGTCTCGGTCGTCCTCGTCATGTTCTCCGCGACCGTGCACGAGGTCGCCCACGGCTGGGCCGCCCTCAAATGCGGAGACCCTACGGCCAAGGAGGCCGGGCGCCTGACGCTCAACCCCGCGGCCCACATCGACGGCTTTGGCTCTGTCGCGCTGCCGCTTGTCATGGCCCTCATGGGCGGGCCGATGTTCGCCTTCGCCAAGCCTGTGCCGTACAACCCGCGCCGGCTCAGAAGCCCCGAGCGCGACGAGGTGATCGTGGCGCTCGCCGGGCCCGCGTCGAATATCGCGCAGGCCCTTCTCGGCACCGCGCTTCTCGCCGGGGCGCTGAGCCTTGACGGCGCCGCCTCCGTCGTGGGGACCTCGGTCTATATCTGGGTCCTGCGCGCCCTCGCGAGCTACATGTACGTCAACCTCACGCTGTGCTTCTTCAACCTGATCCCCTTCCCGCCGCTCGACGGCTCAAAGGTGATCATGCCGTTCCTCCACGGGGAGGCGCGCGAGCGTTACTACCGCGTCCAGGCCTACGCGATGCCGGCGCTCATCGCCGTGCTCTACGTCCTGCCGAGCTTCCTCGGGCTGGACCCGGTGGGCGCTTATCTCGACCTCACCGCGGGCAACATCTACGATCTTCTGCTCATGGCGGTGATGTAGGTGTCCTACAAGGTCCGCACGCAGGCGTTCTCAGGGCCTTTCGACCTCCTTTTGCAGCTCGTGACGAGGCAGAAGGTGACCATCGGCTCGATTTCCATCGCCGAGGTCGCCAACCAGTACCTCGCGGAGGTGGAGCGCATGCGCGACCTCGACCTTGACGTGGCGAGCGACTTCGTCCTCGTTGCCTCCACCCTGCTGGACATCAAGGCCGCCTCTCTCGTGCCCGAGGAGCCCGTGCGCAAGAAGCGCGACGAATGGGAGGACGAGGAGGAAGACGACCTCAGCGGCCTCGACCCCGACGAGGCGCGCGAGGTGCTCATCGCCCGGCTGATTGCCTACAAGCAGTTCCGCGGGGCGGCCGCGGCCCTCGCTGCCCGCAGCGAGGCCGAGTCCCGTATGCACCCCAGGACCGTAGGCTCGGACCCCGAGTTCTTGGGGCTCATGCCCGACTACCTCGAGGGAATCTCGCTGCGCAGCCTCGCCGTCATCTGCGCCGACATCGATTCCAAGCGCGAGACGTTCCTGCTGGAGAGCGAGCACATAGCCCCCAGGAGACTGCCCGTGGCCCTCACCATCGCCTCTGTCGACCGCCTGGTGCGCAGCCGCGGGCACGTGACCTTCACCGAGCTCGTGGGCGAGGACTCGGCGCCCGAGGTCGTGGTCGCCAACTTCCTCGCCATCCTCGAGCTCTTCAAGCGCGGGCTCGTGCGCGTGAGCCAGACCGAGGTCTTCGGCGAGATCGACGTCGACCACATCGACGGCGCCGAGGCCTACCGCATCGACGCGACGACCCTGGCAGAGCTCGACGAGGCCGCGCGCGACCTCGTGATCGAGGCAGCCGGAGAGGCCGCGGCCCCATACGACGGCGCCGGCGCGCCGGAGATTTACGAAGACAGGAGCGAAGCCTGATGCAGAACCTCGAGAACCTCGATGCCGACAACCTCAAGCCGACGCTCGAGGCGCTGCTGCTCGTGTCGGACGACTCCGTGCCCGCCACCGAGCTCGCGCGGGCGTGCGGCGCCGCGCCCGGCGAGGTCTCCCAGGCCCTGGCCGAGCTCTCGGCCGAGTACTCCGACGCGAACCGCGGCTTCCAGCTGCGCGAGCTCGCGGGCGGCTGGAGGCTCTTCACCCACCCTGCGTTCCATGACCAGGTCGCGGACTACGTGCTCTCATGGGATGCCCGGAAGCTCTCGCAGGCCGCGCTCGAGACGCTCGCCGTCATCGCATATCACCAGCCCGTGACACGCGAGGGCGTGCGCGCCATCCGCGGCGTCAACTCGGACGGCGTGATCGCCTCCCTGCGCGAGAAGGGCCTGGTCCGCGAGACGGGCCACGAGTCCGACCGCGGGCAGGCAGCGCTCTTCGGCACGACGCGGCTCTTCCTGGAGCACTTTGGGCTGAAGTCCCTTCGCGAGCTGCCGCCGCTCGAGGACTTCGCCCCCGACGAGGAATCCAAGCGCTTTATCCGCGAGCGGCTCTCGGGGCGGCAGATGGAGTCCACCCTCGAGCAGGCCGCCGACGACATCGACGACGAGCGCGAGCTTATGGGAGACGACTTCGGCGCCGAGGGCGAGAGCGCGCAGGGACAGGAGACGGGGCCCGAGGAGGTCGCGGCGCATGAGTGAGGAGCTCTACCCGATGCGGCTGCAACGTTTCCTCGCCCGTGCCGGCGTCGCGTCCCGGCGCGGATCGGAGCGTCTCATGAGCGCTGGACGCGTGAGCGTGAACGGCCAGGTGGTCACCGAGCTCGGCAGCAAGGTGGACCCGGCCCGCGACGTCGTCACGGTCGACGGCCGCGTGTGCCGTATCCAGGAGAGGCCCTGCTACCTCATGCTCTACAAGCCGGCGGGGTATCTCACCACCATGAGCGACCCGCAAGGCCGGCCCACGGTGGCCGAGCTCGTGCCGAGCGAGGCCTACCCCGGCCTCTACCCGGTGGGACGACTTGACTTCGACACCACCGGGCTGCTTCTCTTCACGACGAACGGTAACGTGGGTCAAGACCTTCTCCACCCCTCGAACCACGTGGACAAGCACTACGTCGCGCTCGTCCGGGGCGTTCCCACGAAGAAGGACCTCGACCGACTGCGCGCCGGCATCATGCTCGAGGACGGCCCGGCAAGCCCCGCCGTGCCCGAGCTTCTTTCCGAGGCGGACCCCCTGTACCGAGTGGTCGCGCCCCGCGGGGCCGGCACCGACCGGGGAGGCAACCCCAACAGCGTGATCGGCCTCACCATCCACGAGGGCCGAAAGCACCAGGTTAAGAAAATGATGCTCGCCTGTGGGCATAGGGTCATCCGTCTCCATCGCGACGCCTTCGGGCCGCTGCGGCTGTCGGACGTCGAGGAAGGCTGTTGGCGCCTTTTGAACGAAGACGAGGCCAGCGCCATAGAATCACTTTGCAAGAAGAGAGAAGGACACGCATGATAGTAGCCATCGACGGGCCTTCGGGGTCCGGCAAGTCATCGATCGCGCGCGCCATCGCCGAGCGCTGCTCGCTCACGTTCCTGGACACCGGCGCGATGTACCGCTCGGTGGCCGCCGAGTGCCTGCGCGCGGGCGTGGACCCCGACGACGCCGAGGGCGTCGCGGCCGTCGCGCGCGACATCGACATCCGCTTCGTCAACTCCGGGGACGGGCAGTCCGTCTTTGCCAACGGGCGCGACGTCACGGCCGAGATCCGCACCCCCGAGGTCGAGCTCGCGGTATCGCCCGTCTCGGCGACGCCGGCGGTCCGCGAGGTCATGGTCGCGCTGCAGCGCAAGGTGGGGGAGAGCGCGGACGTCGTCGCGGAGGGCCGAGACATCGGCACCGTCGTCTACCCGGCGGCAGACGTGAAGGTCTTCCTCACCGCGAGCCCGGAGGCCCGCGCCCGCCGGCGCGCCGTCCAGCGCTCCGGCGGCAACCTCGCCGAGAACCCCGAGGCCACGGCTGACACCGAGGCCGAGGCGCGGATTCTCGCCGACCTCAAGCGCCGCGACGACTACGACTCGGCCCGGGAGGCCTCGCCTCTGCGCCCGGCTGACGACGCCGTCGTCATCGACTCGTCCGACCTCACCTTCGAGCAGGTCGTCGACAAGATCTGCGGGCTATCAGCCGAGCTCGCCGCCAGACGAAAGGATGCTTAAGTGGCAGCCGAAGACACCGAGAAGAAGCCCAAGGGCAAGCTCCACGCCTTCGCGGGCAACACCTACGACGACTACTACGACGCCGCCATGTCCGATTTCCCGTGGACCGCTCGCGTGCTCATGAACATCGTCGTCTACGCCTGCTACGCCTTCACCAAGCTCGTGTGGCCCTGGAAGGTCGAGGCAGCCGAGCTCCTCACCGAGGACAGGCGCGGCCGCGTGTTCATCCAGAACCACGAGTCCATGGTCGATCCCGTGATCATGGTCGTCGTGCTCTGGCGCGCGGGCATCCACATGCGCATCGTCTACAAGAGCGAGTTCGACCGGATCTGGATCGCGCGCTGGCTCTTCTCGCGCGTCGGCGGCTTCCCGGTCAACCGCGGGGCCACCGACATGAGGGTCGTCCGTCGTGCCCGGGCTGCCCTGCAGCGCGGAGAGTGCCTGCTCATCTACCCCGAGGGAACCCGCGTCAAGGAGGACGCGAAGGCCGAGGTCCACGGCGGCTACGCCCTCATGGCCCAGCTCGCGAAGGCGCCGGTTCAACCCACGGCCATCATCGGGGCGCGCCACCTGCGTTTCCGCAGCCGCGTCGTGGTGCGCGCGGGCGAGCCCATCGAGTGGTCCGGCCTCGAATCGACTAAGCGCAAGGAGCAGGTGGCCGAGATGGAGCGCCGCGGCATGGGGGCGGTCTATGCCCTGCGCGACGAGCTGCGCGCGGACTACCCCGAGCTCGAGGCCGAGGAGTAGCCGTGGCGAGGATCGAGATCGCGTCCGAGGCCGGCGCCTGCTACGGGGTCGAGCGCGCCTTGAGGATGGTCGAGGAGGCGGCCGGGGGCTCCGAGGTCCCCGTCCATACCCTAGGCCCCCTCATCCACAACCCGCGGGTCGTCGGGAGCCTCGCCGAGAAGGGCGTGACCGTCGTCTCATCGCCCGAGGAGGCCGCAGGCCACACGCTGCTGCTGCGCACCCACGGCGTCACCCCGGATGAGGAATCGAGGGCCCGCGAACTCTGTCACGAGGTGCTCGACGCGACCTGCCCCTTCGTGAAAAAGGTGCACCTGGCCGCTGCCCGTCTTGCCAAGGAGGGCTACCAGGTCGTGGTCGTCGGCGAGAAGGGCCACCCCGAGGTCGAGGCAACCCTGCCGCACGCCCCCGGCGCGGTCGTCGTCGGGAACGCCGACGAGGCCGCCGCGCTCCCCGAGTGCAAGAAGATCGGCGTCGTGGTGCAGACCACGCAGTCC
>CAZEHG010000121.1:0-6157 GCA_964512475.1 uncultured Atopobium sp. | reverse complement strand
CTGGAGTCGAACTTGGTGCCGTCGTCCAGGGTGCCCACGTAGTGGACCTTGACCTTCTTGCCCTCGTTGCTCATGGGTCTGCTCCTTTGGTTTCAGGTCCATCAGGTAAGATGGACGTGTTTGACCTGCTTAATTCCCGCGACGGCGTGAAGTTGCCCGTCGGCGCGCACATAGATTCGGAGTATACCCGACATGATGGATAAACGCCTTCTGGCACTGGTGCCCCAGGCCATGCGCCATGTGGTCGCCACGGTGGTGTGGCAGTGGGTGGGCCTTCTGGGCAACCTCGCGCTCGTGTGGGTTATCGCCCGGGCACTGGCCTCGCTTGCGCTTGGCCAGACCGTCCCTAGGTTCGCGCTCACCCTGCTTGCCGTGGGCATCGTTGCGCCTGTCGTCGCGACGCGCTTCGCGGCCCACGAGAGCTTCGCCGCCTCGCAAGATGTTAAGCGCGTCCTGCGCCGGCGTATCTACGAGAAGCTCCTGCGTCTTGGCCCCGACTACGCGGAGCACGTCCCCACGGCCGAGGTCGTGCAGCTCTCCGTCGAGGGCTGCGAGCAGCTCGAGACCTATTTCGGCCAGTATCTGCCGCAGCTCTTTTATGCGGTGCTCGCGCCTGTCACGCTCTTTTTCGCCGTGGCGCCGGTGTGTCTGCCCGCAGCTATCGTGCTGCTCGTGTGCGTGCCGCTCATCCCGGTGACCATCGTGGCGGTCCAGAAAGTGGCCAAGCGCATTCTCGGGTCGTATTGGGACCAGTACGCCGAGCTGGGCGATTCTTTCCTCGAGAACCTGCAAGGCCTGACCACGCTCAAGATTTACCAGGCCGACGATGCCCGCCACCGCGCCATGAACCGCGAGGCCGAGCGCTTCCGCGTGGTGACGATGAAGGTCCTCACCATGCAGCTCAACTCCATCATCGTCATGGACATCGTCGCTTTGGGCGGAGCGGTCGCGGGCATCGCGGTCGCGCTGGCGTTCGCCGCGTCCGGGGCGGTCGACCTGTTCGGCGCGCTCTTCATCGTGCTGGTGTCGGCGGACTTCTTCCTGCCCATGCGTCAGCTGGGAAGCTACTTCCATGTGGCCATGAACGGCATCGCCGCGAGCGATAAGATCTTCCGCCTGCTCGAGCTGCCCGAGCCGTCGCCGCGACCGCTGCGCACGGAGCGGGGAGACCACTTCGCGATGAGTCGCGTGACTTTCGCCTACGAAGAAGGCCGCCCGGTGCTCCGCAACGTTTCCCTCGATGTGCCGTCGGTTGGGCTCACGGCCATCGTGGGCGAGTCGGGCAGTGGCAAGTCGACCATCGCTGCGCTTCTCTCCGGCCGTTACGACGGGTACACGGGCAGCGTGTTCCTGGGCGGCAAGCAGGTGCGCGACATCGACCGCGCCGCGCTCGCGCGTTACGTGACCGTGGTCGGGCTCGGCTCGCGGCTCTTTGCGGGCACGGTCCGCGAGAACCTGCTGATGGCTGCCCCCGGGGCGACCGACGAGGAGCTCATGGAGGCGCTCGAGCTCGCCCGTATCGCCGACTTCCTGCGCGAACAGGACGGGCTCGACACGCGACTTGAGCAGAACGGCGAGAACCTGAGCGGTGGCCAGCGCCAGCGCCTGGCCCTTGCCCGCGCCATCTGCGCGAACAGCCCGGTCTACATCTTCGACGAGGCGACGAGCAACATCGACATGGAATCCGAGGAGGACGTCATGGCCGCGGTGCGCGAGCTCGCGCGGTACAAGGCGGTCGTCGTGATCTCTCACCGATTGGCGAACACCGTGGGCGCTCGGCGCATCTACGTGCTCGACGGCGGGCGCGTGGCCGGGTCGGGCACGCATGAGGAGCTGCTGGGGTCCTGCGAAGCGTATCGTCGCCTGTGGGCGACCCAATCCGAGCTCGAGTCCTTTGCGGCCAAGACGGGAGCTGTCGAATCGTCCCCGGCCTTGCCCGATTCCGCCGACGAGAGCGAGGTGGTCGACGATGACTAACCAGGCGAAGAGAAGCAACGCGCGCGTGATGTGGCGGATGCTCGGGCTCGCGCGGCCCCTTGCGGGCTGGATGGTCCTCGCCGTCGCATGTGGCGTCGCGGGGTTCTGCTGCGCCACGGGCGTGCCCGTGCTGGCGGCCGAGGCGGCGCTCGCCGTGTTCGGCCAGGGGGCCCTTGTTTGGAGCCTGCCGGTGGTTGTGACGGTCCTCGCGCTTCTTGCCGTGGCCCGCGGCGTCCTTCACTTTATCGAGCAGCGGTGCAACCACTACATCGCGTTCCGCCTGCTCGCGCATATCCGCGACCTCGTTTTCGGCGCGCTGCGGCGCCTTGCCCCCGCGAAGCTCGCGGGCGCCGACCGCGGGGCGCTCATCTCGACCGTCACCTCGGACGTCGAGCTCCTCGAGGTCTTCTACGCGCACACCATCAGCCCGGTGTGCATCGCCGTTTTGATGGCGATCGTCATGGCGCTCTTCCTGGGCGGGATTCACCCCGCCCTTGCCGCGTTCGCGCTGTGCGCGTACGCGCTCACGGGGGTCGCGGTTCCCGTCCTGGTCTCACGCGCGTCCGGCGATAACGGCCGGGAGTCCCGCGACCAGGCTGCCGCCCTCTCGGGTTTCGTCCTCGACGGTCTGCGCGGCCTTTCCGAGGTGCTCCAGTTCGGCGCGGGCGCGGCGCGCCTTGACGACCTGGACCGCCGAAGCGACGGGCTCGTCGAGACCCAGCGCCGTCTCCGCGGGGTCGCGGCGCGGGGCAAGGCGGGCACGACGGGCGCCATCATGGTGCTCTCGTGCGTTCAGATGCTTATGACCATCAACCTCGCGACTGACGGGGCCGTCTCTGCCGAAGGGGCGGTTCTCGCCACGGTGGCCACGTTCAGCTCCTTCGGTCCTTTCGTCGCGCTCGCCAACCTCGGATCGACGCTGCAGGGGACCCTCGCGGCGGGCAACCGCGTGCTCGATATCCTCGACGAGGAGCCGCAGGTGGAGGAGATTAATGACGAGGTCGGCGAGGCGCCGGAGTTCACCGGGGCCGCGGCCGAGGGCGTCGGCTTCTCTTACCAGGAGGAGCGCATCCTGAGCGACGTCAGCGTCTCTGTCGAGCCTGGGCAGATCGTGGGTATCCAAGGACGCTCCGGCTCGGGCAAGTCGACGCTCTGCAGGCTCTTCATGCGCTTCTGGGACGTCGACGAGGGCCGCGTGGCCATTGGCGGCAAAGACGTGCGAGAGGTGGCGACGAGCGCCCTGCGCGACACCGAGGCCTTCGTTGAGCAGGATACCTACCTGTTCCACGACAGCATACGCTACAACCTGCTCATCGCGAAACCCGATGCGACTGATGATGAACTCGAGGCTGCTTGCAGGGCTGCGAGCATCCACGACTTCATCGCGGGCCTGCCTGACGGCTACGACACGATGGTGGGCGAGCTCGGGGACACGCTCTCCGGCGGCGAGCGGCAGCGCCTCGGGCTCGCGCGCGCGTTCCTGCACGAGTCGCCGCTGCTGCTTTTGGACGAGCCGACGAGCAACCTCGACGCGCTGAACGAGGCCCAGGTTCTGAAGTCGCTCGACGCGCAGCGCGGGCAGCGCGCGGTCCTGCTGGTAAGCCACCGGCCGTCCACGATGGCCGTCGCGGATAAGGTCTATTCGATGGACTCAGGCCGCGTGAGCTAGTCGCGGCGATGACTACCGAAAGAACGGGATGCAGACCATGCAGAAGCCTATGACGCCCGCCCAGGTCGAGGGCAAGCGCGAACGAGAACGGGTCGTCGTCACGCAGATGATCGGCGTGTATTGCCGCGGCAACCACGGCACGGCCCGCGGGCAGCTCTGCGACGAGTGCTCCGCGCTCGCCGAGTACGTCGCGGCGCGCATCGGGCGTTGTCCGTTCATGGCTACGAAAACGTTCTGTTCGCAGTGCAGGGTACACTGTTATGCACCGGCGCAGCGACAGGCCATCAAGGACGTCATGCGCTACGCCGGCCCCAGGATGCTCCTGCATCACCCGATCATGACGGTGCGCCACGGCTTGGATACCCTGGCCGCTAAGCGCCGCAAGCCTGAGGAGGCATAGCGTGTCTGCGGATCCGAACAGCTTCATTGGCGTCTTCGACTCGGGCGTCGGCGGCATCAGCGTGCTCAAGTCCCTGGTGGCCGAGCTTCCCAACGAGAACTTCCGCTATTTCGGCGACTCTGCGAACGCCCCATACGGAGAGAAGACCGAGGAAGAGGTGGCCGCTCTCTCGCACGCCATTGTCGAGAGGTTCATCGCCGACGGCGCGAAGGCCATCGTCATTGCCTGTAACACGGCGACCTCGGCGGCGGCGCCGTCCTTGCGGTCGGCATATCCTGACCTGCCTATTATCGGCATCGAGCCGGCGCTCAAGCCCGCGACCGAGGCTCCCGACCACGGGCGCATCCTCGTGATGGCCACCGACATCACGCTGCGGCTGGACAAATACCACGAGCTCGCCGAGACCTATGGCCGCGACTGCGAGGTCATCTCGGTCCCGTGCCCCGGGCTCGCGGGGCGCATCGAGCATGGGCACCTGGACGAGTCTGACCTTGTCGAGATGATTCGCAGCTATGTGGGTTCGTTTGCGGGGACGGTCGGTTCGGTGGTGCTCGGATGCACGCACTACCCGTTCGTCCGACGCCAGATCACCGAGGTGCTCGGTCCTGAGGTCAAGTTCTATGACGGTGGCGCGGGGACGGCGCGGCAGCTGCGCAGCCGTCTGGGGGGCAAGGGGCTTCTCGCCCCCGTCGATCATGTGGGCGAGGTCGACTTCGCCTCGAGCAAAGACACGCTCGAGGAGATCGCGCTCTACCGCGATTTCTTCGCCCACGAGCTCTAACGGGAAGGTCCTTGCACGAAAACTCGACATTACGGTCGTTTTTCCGGAAACCCCTAAGTAGTAAAGCTGACCTGCGGTGATAAAACCGCAGGTCAGCTTTGTTTTAGCAACGTTTCGTACTTTGCTCCTGTGCGAAAAACGACCGTAAAGTTGAGTTTTGCGCAGTCGTTCGGCGGTTTTGGCTTGACTATGCTCTCGGCTTGCCCCAGAAGAAGAGCGCGACGGTTCCGGGACCGGTGTGGCAGCCGATGGTGGCGCCGATGTCGCTGATGCGGACCTTGCCGTTCATGTGCTTGAATGCGGCCTCGATCTCGTCGGCGACCGCCTGCGCATCCTCCAGGCACTCGGAGTGAGAGATGAAGACCTTGCCGGAGTAGTCGAGCCCTCCCTTTGCGAACTCCTCCATAAGCTGGAAATCGCGCTTGATCGCGCGCTGCTTGGTGCGGATCTTTTCCTTGACGGCGAGTGAGCCGTCGGGCTCCACGTCCATGATTGGGCAGATCTTGAGCAGGCCGCCCATGATGCCGGCTGCCTTGGAGATGCGCCCTCCGCGGATGAAGAACGTCAGGTCGGTGGAGAAGAACCAGTGGTGCAGCTCGAGCTTATGCTCCTCGGCCCACGCGGCTACCTCGTCGATGCCCAAGCCTTCGTTGCGCAAGTCGGCGAGCTGGTCGACGAACATGCCGTAGCCGGCGCTTGCGCAGAGCGAGTCCACGATTACGAGCTTGCGGTCGGGATACTTATCGGCGAGGATGCCTTGAGCCGCGACGGCGGAATTGTACGTGCCGGAGATGCCGCTCGACAGCGTGACGTGCAGCACATCGAGGCCTTGGGAGAGAAGCTTCTCGAAGTGATCGATGTAGTCGCCCGTGCTTACCTGAGAGGTCTTTGCCTCGGCCCCGGCAAGCATCTTCGTGTAGAGCTCGGAGGGGGAGTTCGTCTGGCCGAAGTCGTCCTTGCAGGGGACTCCGTCGAGCATGTAGTTGAAATAAACGTATTCGATGCCGCGCTTCTCGAGCGATTCGCGCGAGATATCGACGGTCGAGCAGCAACTAAGGACGTAGCCGGGCACGTTGACTCCTTTCGGAAGGGTTCCTATAGAGCATACCGTACCCAGCTACGAATTCGTGTCGTTAATGGGCGTGTAGGCGAGACCCGAGGCGCTAGAGGCCCATCTCGGCCTTGAGCTTGGCGAGCTCCTCGTCAACCGCGCTGGAGTCGGCGGCGCCGGCGTACTTGGCCTCGAGGGACTCGACGTCGTCGGCGGGCTTGGCATTGAGCTCGGCCATGGACTCGGCGGTGTCGAGCTGCTTGTCGACCTTGGCCTCCA
>CAZEHG010000120.1:0-6164 GCA_964512475.1 uncultured Atopobium sp. | reverse complement strand
GTGAAGTTGGCCTTGAGCTGCTCGAGGATGTAGGCCTTGTCCTCGTCGGAGATGTCCGGGTTGTCCTTGACGGTCTTGTCGTAGACGCCGTACTCGTGCTCGGCGGCGAGCTGAAGCTCGCCCTCGACCTTCTGGAACTGGCTGGCCGGAGCGTGGCAGACCGGGCACTCCGCCGGCGGCTCTGCGCCCTCGTAGATGTAGCCGCAGACCTTGCAGACCCACTTATCCATGATGGTTCCTCTCTCTGTTTTGGCGGCGCCTCCATAGCGCCGCCGTCCTCTCCACTATGCATACGGCCCGCTCCCATCGCGTGCCGGTATAGCCGTTACTCGGCGTTCTTGGCAGGCGACGTATCGGTGCCGGCTCCCGCCCCTTGGCAAGCAGGGCAAACACCGTCGAATTGAAGGGTATGGCTGATGTTTTGATATCTTGAAAGCTTCGCGGCATCGCAGTCGACCGTTGTCAAAACGGGAATAAGCACGTCTTCAACCCGGCCACACTCCCTGCAACGGATATGGTAGTGAGAGAACGTCTGGTGGTCGAAGTGGTCGGCCCCGTTGTTGATCTTTACCTTGAGGGCGTCGCCGTCCTCGGAGAGCTTGTTGAGCAGACGGTAGACCGTTGCCTTGCTGATGCTCGGATGCTCGGCATGGACTGCATCGAAAACCTGGTCGGCGGTGGGATGGTTTGCCAGGCTGCGCAAAGCATCGAGCACGATAGTGCGCTGAACGGTGTTGCGCGCGCTCATGTGGTCACCCCCTCTGCGTTGGCGTCTTCCTGCTTGCTGAGGTAACTATAACCATATTAGGAATGGTTATCAATAGAGAATTGCTACTATTTAGTTAGCCCCAGGAAACTCGTCCTGCAAGGTTTTGCCCTTCGTGCGACGTAGCGGGGCCTTCAGTGCAAGGTTTTGCCCTCCGTGCGACGTAGATTGCCGGCCTCGCATAACCCCAATGGACAAAACTGCAGCTGACGAAGCCGATGATGGGCGGAAAAAGCCCGCCGGGACCGAATAGTACGCCGCACGAAGGGCAAAACCTTGCAGTCACCATGCCTCTACGTCGCACTAAGGGCAAAACCTTGCAGTCACCATGCCTCTACGTCGCACTAAGGGCAAAACCTCGCAGGCGGAACGATGCTACTCGACGTCGATGGCGCGCGGGGGCTCCTGGCCGGGCGATGCCTCGCCGTCGAGCCGCGTCACGCGCACGCTCACGTAGTCGCCGAGCTCCTCGGCAAACTGCTCTCCCCATTCGATGACGCACACCCCGTCGGCACCGAGGACGTCGTACAGCCCGATGTCCTCAAGCTGTCCAGGGTCATCCAGACGGTACAGATCGAAGTGGTAGAGCGGCAGACGCCCGCCCTCGTAGACCATCTCGATGGTGAAGGTCGGGCTCGTCACGTCGCCGTCACACCCGAGCGCCGCAGCGATACCCTTGGTGAGCTGCGTCTTCCCGGCGCCAAGATCGCCCGTGAGCACGAGGACGTCGCCGGCCTCGAGCTCACGGCCAAGCTGCTCGCCGACGGCGATGGTCTCGGCCTGTGAATGGGTCACGAAATGCTGTGGGGTCTTCATCGGGTCCCTCCTTGGTTCTGCGGGGCTGTGAGCGAGCTCGAGGGGACTGGCACCTCCGCCGAAACGGGATGCGCGGCAAGCCACTCCCCCACCATCTGTAGGTCCTGCACGAGCAACGGCTCCCATTCCTGGTGATAGATGCAGGCCGCGGGATGGAAGGTCGGGCACACGACGAAGTGCCCTGCCTGGTGGAGCTGCCCTCGCAGGCTCATCACACCTTTGTTGGTGCGCAAGACGAACTGCGAGGCGAAGTTGCCCAAACAAACGATAACGTCGGGCCAAACACTGCGAATCTGCTCTCGCAGAAAGGGCGAGCACGCCGTGATCTCCTCCGGCTTGGGGTTGCGGTTTCCCGGCGGCCGGCACTTTATCACGTTCGCGATGTAGATCTCCTGCCGTGTGAGGCCGGCGCAGCCGAGAAGCGCATCGAGCTTGTGGCCCGCGGCGCCGACGAACGGCTCGCCCTGAAGGTCCTCGTTACGGCCAGGCCCCTCGCCGACGAACATCACCCGCGCGCGCGGGTTGCCCACGCCGAACACGAGATTCGTGCGCGTGGAGCCGAGCGGGCATAGCTGGCAGTTGCCCATAAAAGAGCGAATCTCGTCCAGCGAGACCTCGCGCGGCTTCTGGTGCACATGGCCGGGAATCTGCATGACGCCCATACGAGCCCCTTAGACGTAGATCTTCTGGAGGCGCAGGCCGAAGTCACAGACGACCTCGTAGTTGATGGTGCCGCGAAGCTGCGCCATCTCGTCGGCCGTCACGCACTGGTCCCCGTCGGTACCGATGACGGTGACGACGTCTCCCTCGCGCACCTCGGGCATCGGGCAATACGTGCGCGTTGTGTTCACGTCCACCGCGAACATGAACTGATCCATGCAGATATTGCCCACCTGTGGCACACGCCGGCCGCCCACGATGACGTCCATGTTGTTGGACAACGTGCGCGAGAGGCCGTCCGCATACCCGATGGGAACAGTCGCGATCTGGATATTGCGCTTAGGCACGCGGTACGTCATGCCATAGCCGACGCCCGCGCCGACCTCGGGGTACACGGCACGCGTCACGCGCCCGCGCACGCTCATCACAGGCTCGAGGTCGATGGCGCCGGCCGTCGTCTCGGCGGGCTGCAGGCCGTAAAGGCCAATGCCAACCCGACACATGTCGAACTGGCACTCCAGATGCAGGATCGTCGCCGGAGTGTTGTTGCAGTGCACGAGGCCGGTCTCCATGCCGGCGTCGTGGATGGCCTGCACGGCGTTGCGGAAGCGGTTGAGCTGCAGGGCGAAATCCCAGTCGTCGAGCACGTCGGCGGTGGCGAAATGCGTCAAGGTGCCCGCGCACTCGATGCCGCGGTGGAAGTCGATGGTCCGGCGCAGCTCGGCGGCGTCGGAGGGCGCCACGCCGATGCGCGTCATGCCTGTGTCCACGATCAGATGGTACTTTGCCACGCGACCGGCGGCCGCGGCGGCCTCCCCGAGCGCGAGGGCGAAGTCGGGCTCGTAGACGCACGGCATCAAGTCGCGCTCGGCGAGTGTCCGCACGCACTGGATCGGCGGCTGGGAAAGGATGAGGATAGGCCACTCGATGCCCGCGTCGCGCAACGCGACGCCCTCCGCGACGGTCGCGACGGCAAACTGGTCGGCTCCTGCGGTGTGCATGGCGTTAACGCAGCGGACGGCCCCGTGGCCGTAGGCGTCGGCCTTGACCACGCACATCATCTTCACGCCGCGGGAAAGGCGGCGCTTGAAGGCGGTCGTGTTCCGGCGCAGCGCCGAGAGGTCTATCTCCACCCAAGCCCACCGGTCGTCGGGGCATATCTTCTTTACCATCGAGCGCTCCTTCCAAACGCCGAGAAGGGCTTATCGCCGCCAACACGAGCCGGGGCCGAACACGAGGCCGCGCCAGCAACGCCGGGCGCGACATCGGGCGCCCTGCACCCGGCCCGGCCGCAGGCCCTACACCCGGCCGCAGGCCCTACACCCGGCCGCAGGCCCTACACCCAGCCGGAAGCCCTACACCCGGCAGCAGGCCCGCAGCTCAGCCCCTATGCCTGCGCGTCGACCGCACCGCTGGGGATAAACGCGTGCTCCTCGATCACGTCCGCCGCGAGCCCGATGCGGTCAATCAGGTCCCCCGCCACGACGCCGCGGGTGCCGTACGCCTCGACCGCAAGGGTACCCGCATAGCCGTGCACCTCGCAGACGAGCGCCGCCATGAGCGGCAGGTCGAGCACGGCCCCATGGGACTGCGCAAGGTAACTTGCCATCATTCCGGCAAGAACATCTCCGGAGCCGGCCGTCGCCAGCGCCGAGGGGCCGGGCTTGGGGAGAACGGCTTTATCGACACCGACGCAGCCTGTCGCGCTGCCCTTGGCAACAACGACCAGGTCAGAGCCGCCGTCGTTCCAAACGATCTCTCGCGCGCACTCGAGCTGCTCCTCGAGGCTCACAGGCGGGTTGTCCGCGCGCCCGACAAGGCGCCCGAGCTCCTTGCGGTGCGGGGTGAGGATGAGCGGCGCTTCTCGGCGCGTGAGGTCCGGGAACTCGGTGATGTTGTTCTCGGTCAGGCGCGCGAGGCAGTTAAGGCCGTCAGCGTCCACCACGAGCGGGCACTCGCTGCGAAGAAGCGCGCTCACGCAGGCCACGGGGCCGCCGGCCACGCGCATGCCCGGACCGATGAGCGCGGCCGCGTTGTGCTCGGCAAGCGCGACGACCTTCTCGGCGGCGTCCGCGGTGAGCACGCCATCGACGTCGCACGGCAGGCCGACGACGGGAATCTCCAGCAGGTGGGACTGCACGATGGGCACAATGGCCGCCGGAACGGCCAGGGTCACGTAGCCCGCACCGGCGCGGGCCGCGGCGCGGGCGGCCATGATCGGCGCGCCGATGAAGCGGGAGGAGCCGCCGACCACGAGCACGGAGCCGCGGCTGAACTTATCCTGCGCGGCGGACGGCTCGCTGACCACGCTGAGGTAGTCGGCAAGGTCAGTGCGCCAGGCCACGGGGTCCGCCTCGACCACGAGGCGCTCGGTCTGCTCCGCCAGGGGCGCCACGACGATGACGCCGCACGCGTCGCGGCCCGTGTCGGCAAGAAGCCCCGGCTTGAGCGCGATCATCGTGACCGTCATATCGGCAAAGACGCAGGCACCCTCGGCAAGGCCCGACTGGGCGGAAAGGCCGCTGGGGACGTCGACGGAGACCACGCGCGCGCTCGATGCGTTGATACACTCGATCCAGATATCGAACGGGGTGCGGACCTTGCCGTGGAAGCCGGTGCCGAGCATGCAGTCGACCACGGTGTCCGCGTCGGCGAGGGCCTTGTTCACCTCTTCGCGCGAGGGCCCGACGATGGCGGGGACGCCGGAGCGCGCCGCGCTCTGCGCCACCTGGCGGGCGAGGTCGCCGGGGAGCTGGTCGATCTCGATGGGCGTCACGGCCTTGACGGACACGCCTCTGGAAAGAAGCGCCTCGGCGCAGACCCAGCCGTCGCCGCCGTTGTTGCCCATGCCGCAGAAAACCACGACGTTGGAGGCGCCGAGCTCCAGGACCTCCTGGGCGACGGCGCACCCGGCGCGGTGCATGAGCTCGGACACGCTCACGCCGACGCGTGTGAGGTCGACCTCGACGCGCTTGATGTCCTCGATGTTGAGCACTGGCTGCATATGGCTACTCCTTCGCGGAAGGCTGTGGTTCGGTTTCGGCGGGTAAGGGCGTTCCCGCCGGCTCAGTTGGCAAGAAGCCCGCAGGGGACGCCTGGCTTGAGGCGGGGGCAGCCCCCGACGACGCGCGCTCCGCCGACGCGCGCAGGTCGGCCACGCCGCTCGCCGCAACGGCCGTCGTGTCGGCGCCGACCTGCTCGAGCGGCAGCTGCATCTGCGCGTCCTCGACGCGCTCGAGCTCATCGAGGACGCTCTTCGCCTCGCGGAAACTCGCGGCGAGCGCGCGGGCGGCGTCCGCCTTGGAGTCGACCTTGGGCTTGACCGCCTCGGTCACGGCCACGGCGTTGGCGACGGCGACCTCACGCGTGTAGCTGATGGAGAGCGCGACCTCGACGACGCCCTTCTCCAGAGCGACCTTGGCCGCGCCGCCCGTGAGCTGGGCGCGGACGGCCCCGCGCTCGTCGCGCGCGACGCTCACGTCTCGGATCCCCACGCCGTTGCCGAAGCCGCAGCCGAGGGCCTTGACCACGGCCTCGCGCGCGGCCCAGCGGGCGGCGTACTGCTCGGCCGGGCGGGCGGAGCGCTCGCAGTAGGCGCGCTCCTCCTCGGTGAAGACGCGGCGCAGGAAGTTGGGGCGGCGCGCGATGACGCGCTCCATGCGCGAGATCTCGAGCATATCGACGCCGATGCCCGCTGCCGCCATGTGCCTCGCCCCCCTGCGCTTGGTCGCCTGCGCCCGAGGCCCTTATCGCCCCAGGCGCGCCCGATGTTGCTACAAAGACGCGCGCCGGCCTCCCGACGCGCGTCAGACATAACCTTCTGAATTCTACCAGTGCGAGCAGGCACGGTTAGGCCTTATACGGCTCCAGCGCAGCAATCACAATCTGGTTGGCCTCGGCGCAGAGCTTCTCGTCGGGGGCC
>CAZEHG010000119.1:0-6200 GCA_964512475.1 uncultured Atopobium sp. | reverse complement strand
GCTCGGCACCGCGAGCTCGCAGAAATAAGACAAAGGGACAGTCCCTTCGTCTTATCCACGCAACAGTGGCGCCGCCCCGAAATCACCGTGATTTCGGGGCGGTGCCTTTTTCGGGGCGCCCGTACCGAGGTTGCGGCCATAGGCGCAGGTACCTTCAAATAAACTAATAAGCATCTGTGCCGATTTGTCGAACTCGAAAGAGAACACCGCCATGAATAAGTTGAGCCCGCGCCGCGGCCGAGCCGCGCTCATCGCCAAGGTTTCCTGCCTTCTTGCGCTGGTTGCCTGCGTATGCGCCCTCTCCCTCACGAACGCAATCGCCGACACGAAAGCCCTCGCCTTCTCTTATGAGGGGGGAGTGCGCACGTATTACTACTCCATCCAGGAGGCGCTGGAGGCGGGCTATGCGGGCAAGACCGTCTACATGGCGTGCGATTGGGAAATCAATTCCACCATCGAAATCGCCGACAGCAAAAGCCTCACCATAAACATGGACGGCCATGCCATCCGCTACACCAAAACCAGGGGTAGCGAGATGATCCTCGTGAACAAAAACGCGAGCCTCACGCTTACATCCGCTACGAAAAAGACGTTCGGCTACACCGGCTACGACTCGTCCGGCGAGCGGCAGGGCTACTCCATCGAAACCGGCGGCCTGATCACGGGCGGAAACTCCAGCTACTGCGGCGGTGTGCGTATGCTCGCGTCCTCATCGTTGACGCTCGACAACGTGGCGCTTGCCGGAAACCGCGGCACCACCACCGGCGCCATCGACACCAAGGGCAACTGCACCGTAAACATAAACAACGGCGCAAGCGTCGAGGCCAACAGCGGTGAAAAAGGCGCCGTCTTCGCCAACGGCGACGACGTCACCATCAACATGGACGGCGGCAAGATCTCCAGGAACCTCGCCGACGGCAAAAAGGGCGGCGGCGCCATCCACTCGGCCGGCAGCGCCACGCGAATCCACATGACGAATGGCGCCATGATCTCGGAAAACTACGCTAAAAACGGCGGCGGCGTCTATTTCGAATACTCCTATTTCGGCATTTACTCCTCGGATAAAACGGGTTCCATCACGGGTAACCGCACTTTTGGCACGGGCGACGACGGATACGGCGGCGGCGTTTATGCCGAAAGCTGCAACTGGCACCTGTGCGAGGGCGCGCTGCAGGGCGTCAACTTCACGAACAACGTCGCCAAAAACGGCGGAGGCGGCGTCTTCCTGAAGCAAAAATGGACGCGCGTGATCGACTGCACCTTCACGGGCAACCAGGCCGAAGCTGGCAGGGGCGGCGGCGTCTTCGTGAGCAACTCCGACATCAGCCTTGAGGGCTGCACCGTCACCGGCAACTACTGCAGCGGCAGCGCCGAGGGCGGCGGCGTCTTGGTGGACAGCCAGTTCGATGTGAAGATCACCGGCAAGACGACCATCATCAACAACACGCGCGGCGAGGGCGGCAGCAAGGACGATCTTTTGCTGCAAAACACCGCGATGACCACGGCGTACATGACGGGCGGCGCTTCGGAGGGCTCGAAGATCGGCGTTCGCACGAGCTCGGAGGGCGAGCGCCGCTTCGGCAAGAACATCGACACGTACACCGACGGAACCTATTTCATCGATCTGGACGGCTACTACGTGACCCACGGCACCGACGCGGGCGGCGACCTGTGGCAGCGCAAGAGCGCCGATATCAAGTTCGTCCTGAAGCTCAACGGCACCGAGCTGGGCCTCTACAAGTACGACGAGGCGGTCAGCGTAAACGGCAACACCTCCGACGACGACAAGGTGTTCTGGTATTGGGACACCGAGCACACAACGGGCCTTTACCCCATCGAGCAGTACATCAACGATGCGAACAGATACAGCCCCTTCCTGACCTTCGCCATGCCGCAGAACACCGTTTCCGTGATGGCGGTGTACGCCGATGCCGTCACGAGCGGCAAGTTCTCCGTCGAGGCGCCCGTGCCCGGTCAAGTCCTGCCCGCCACGGCCACGTTCCAGCGCACCGACTCGGGAAGCGGCCCTTCCGAGGAAATTCCCAATATTGCCGTCACCTGGTACGAGGTGGACGTCGACGGCAACAAGACACCGGCCACCGGCAAGGCGAAGTACGACACCACCTACGTCGCCGAGTTCAGCATCCAGAAGCAGCGATACAACGGCGTGGCGTTCTCCAGGTCCATCACGCGCCAGGACGTGGTCGTCTCGGTGTCGGGCGAGTCGCAGAGCTCGTCGAGCGCCGCCGTGTCGGAGAGCACCGGCACGCTGACGGTCCAGTCTTGGGGCTACACCACCGATAAGCCGGCCGTCAAGGCGATCGCTAAGACGTATATGACCGCCCCCGTGGGCACGAGCACGCGTGAGCTCGAGACGATGCTTCCGAGCAAGGCCACCGTGCACCTGGAGGACGGCAGCTCCGTGGTCGTCGGCACCGACACGAGCGGGCGGATCAACTGGCCCGAAGGGCTGTTCGACTCCAGCGGCCATGTCAAGAACCCCGAGGGCAGCACCATTCTCCTTAACATGGAGCTTCCCCTGAAGGAGAACCCGGCCGTGCCCGGCATCGAGAATAGGACCGTGACGGTCGAGATCACCGTGAACAGCGCCGGGGTCGTCGGCGCGCCGCAGCTTACGCCCGCCGGCGGCGCCTCCACCTACAACAGGTACTGGGGTGAGACCCGCCTGGACGATAACCTGGTGCTCACGATCAACGCCACGTGCGTCACGACGGGCGCCAGCATCAAGTACAAGGTCGACGGCGGCGACGCGCAGCTCACCAACAACGGCGAGATCAGGCTCCAGGGCACGGCGAGCCAAATCGTCGAGCACAACATCGTCGTGTGGGCCGAGAAGTACGTGGGCGGCGCGCTGCTCAAGTCGCAGGAGGTGAGCGGCACCTACTACCTCGACGACACCGTGCAGAAGCAGATCACCGTCAATTGCGCCGACACCGGCTCGTACGATTCCTCGGCCGCCGCGTGGACGTCGAGCTTCACCGTGACGGGCGACCTGGGCCTCAAGACGACCGTCACCGCCCCTGCCCAGGAGAACCGCATTTTCTCTCACTGGGAGTGGGAGGGGGCGCCCGAGGGCACAGACCTGAACTCCAGCACGCTCACCATCGGCTCGTTCTCGCTCGACCTGAACAACAAGATCCGCGCCGTCTACATCCCCTGCATCACGACCATCGACGTGGGCACCGACGCCGTCGCGGCCCATGAGGTCTTGGCCGACAGCGCCAGCTATGTGAAGGTCGGCGTGGGCACCGACGCCGACGACGACATCACGGGCTGCTTCGCGAAGGGGGCGCAGCTCACCTGGTCGCCCCTGTCCGGGACCGACGGCGCGGCGCACAGCACGGCCTACAGCGCCTATTTGCAGTGGAACTCCGGGGCGAACAGCGCGCAATATGCCCTGGCGGACAACGTGAAGCTGCTCCTGAACGGCGAGAGCGTCGAGGGCGCCGCGATTTGCCAGGCTGCCGGCGATAACGGTACGTTCCTGTGCGTGACGTTCCCCGAGACCGCCGGCCTGACCGTGAGCAAGGTCGCGAGCGTCGCCGATCTGGACCTGACGTATGAGGACGCGTACAGCTACCAGGCGGCGACCGACGCGGGGCGCACGACGAGCTGGGGCCTGCCCGGCGAGGTGCAGGTCGACTATGCCTGCGGCGAGAAGGGGAGCGCCTACATCGAGTGGGACGTTCCGGAAACCTTCGATGCGGGCAACGTCTCGGCCCAGACGCTTACCGCGACCGGCACGCTGATCTACGACGGCGACGTGAACGCCGACGCCGCGCCCAAGACGATCACGGCGACCATCAACGTCTCGGCAGCCGAGGTCGTGGCGGCCCCCACCGCCTCCGTCGCGGCGGGCACCTATGACCAGGCCCAGAGCGTGGAGCTCGCCTGCGCGACCGAGGGCGCGACCATTCGCTACACCACCGACGGCACGCAGCCCACCGAGAAGAGCGCGAAGTACGACGGGGCCATCGAGGTCGCCTCCACCACGACCATCAAGGCCCGCGCCTTCTGCGACGGCATGGCCGCGAGCGACGTCGCTGCGTACAGCTACACGATCAAGGCCGCCAGCTGCACGGTGACCTTCGACTCTGCCGGCGGCTCTGCGGTCGACGCCCAGGTCGTCGAGAAGGGCGAGACGGCGACGCAGCCGACCGCCCCGACGCTCGAGGGCTTCTCGTTCGAGTACTGGGCCGATGCCAGCGGTGTCCCTTACGACTTCACCGCGCCGGTGACCTCGGACATTACGCTGTACGCCCACTGGGCGAAGAGCTCGAGGCCCGTCGTCGCGTGTCTCGTGAGGTTCGATTCCGCCGGCGGCTCGGCGGTCGCCGCCCAGACGGTCACTGCCGGCAGCTGCGCCGTGCGGCCTGCTGACCCGACGCGCGAGGGCTACACCTTCGACGGCTGGTACACCCAGGACGGCGAGGCGTACGACTTCGCGCAGGCCATCGAGGCCGATATGACGCTCGTGGCTCACTGGACGGCCGCGCGCGCCGCCGCCCACACGGTGGCCTTCGACTCCGCGGGCGGCTCGGCCGTGGCCAGCCAGACCGTGGACGACGGCGGCGTGGCCACGGAGCCCGCCGCGCCGACGTTCGACGGCTACACCTTCGTCGGATGGTTCACCGAGGGCGGCGAGGCGTACGACTTCAAGACGTCCGTGACCACCGACGTGACGCTTTATGCCCACTGGGCCGCGAGCGGCGAGACCCCCGTCCCCTGCCTGGTGGTCTTCGACTCCGCGGGCGGCTCGGCCGTGGATGCCCAGACCGTCGCCGCCGGCAGCTGCGCCTCGCGGCCCGCGGACCCGACGCACGGGGGCTTCGCCTTCGAGGGCTGGTACACCCAGGACGGTGCCGAGTTCGACTTCGCGCAGGCCATCGTCGCCGATACGACGCTCTGCGCGCACTGGTCGGCATCCCCTGAGCCCGTCGCCTTCTGCACGGTGACCTTCGACTCCGCGGGCGGCTCGGCCGTCGCCAGCCAGGTCGTGGCTGCGGGGGAGCTCGCCGTCATGCCCGATGCCCCCACGCTCGACGGCTTCCTGTTCGAGTGCTGGGTCGACGCCGAGGGCGAGGTGTACGCCTTCACCGAGCCCGTGAACTCGAGCATCACGCTCTACGCCCGATGGATCGCGGGCACGGATCCCGTCGCCGCCTGTCTCGTCGTGTTCGATTCCGCGGGCGGCTCGAGCGTGGGTGCCCAGACGGTGGTTTCCGGCGACGCCGTCGCCGAGCCCGCCGCGCCCACGCGCGAGGGCTACACCTTCGACGGCTGGTACACCCAAGCCGGCGACAAGTACGACTTCAAGGCGCCCGTGACCTCCGACCTGACGCTCTTTGCCCACTGGTCCAAGAACGGGCAGCCTGTCGCCACCCACACGGTGACCTTCGACTCCGCGGGCGGCTCGGCCGTGGCCAGCCAGGCCGTGGCCGACGGCGGCGTGGCAACGGAGCCCGCCGCGCCCACGCGCGAGGGCTACACCTTCGACGGCTGGTACACCCAAGCCGGCGACAAGTACGACTTCAAGACCCCCGTCACGGCCGATGTGGCGCTGCTCGCGAAGTGGCAGCGCGGCTCGGCCGCGCCTGAGGGCGACGCCTCGGGAGAGACCCCGGGCAACACCCCGGGCAACACCACCGGAGGCGCCTCGGCCGCCGCTTCGGGCAGCAAGGCCGCGACCGTCCCCGCCACCGGCGACGGCTCGTGCGCTCAGCTGGCTGCGGCGGGGTTGCTTGGCGTGCTCGGCGCAACCGTCCTGGCCGCGGGCGCCGCTTCCCGCCGCCGCGACCGGTAAGCGCGGGCGGGCAAAGGAACAGCTCCTTTGCCCGCCTCGGCCCGTCCGGGCGCGGGCGATCCAAAACTTCGCTAAGTCGGCCCGCAATCTGAAGATTCTTGTGTAGCTGGGTGGCTACACAAAAGAAACCCGCAGGTCAGAATCCTGCGGGTTTTTTGCTTACTTTCTAATATCGCGAATTGCGTTTCTGCTTAGGCGCATTCTGCGGCCGAGTTGTTCCGCAGGCCGTTCTCGCGCGGGGGCGGACGATGGGGAAAGCCCCTTTACCCGTCCTACGCCAGCTTGAGGAAGGCGCGGTACCCGCGGTAGGCCTCGAAGATGTCGGCCTTGCTCGTGGCCTCCCAGGGCGCGTGCATGCTGAGCACGGGCACGCCGC
>CAZEHG010000118.1:2540-6222 GCA_964512475.1 uncultured Atopobium sp. | reverse complement strand
TGTCGAAGCACGCGAACACGTTGACCTGGTGCTCGTTTGTGCCGGCGGCAAGAAAACCCTCGAGCGCGGCATAGGCGCAGGCAAGGTCGTCGAGCCTCGGCGCGCCGATGAACTCGCCCGCCGCGCCCCAGACCGCGGCCGGCTGCCGGTTGTAGGCGAAGAAATCGCGCGCGAGGATGCCCGTCGCCGCGATGCCCAGGTCGTCGGCCACCACCTGGTCGAAAGAACCGGCGGCAAGCTCACCCGCCGAGAAGAGCGCCATGAGGTCCTTCGCACGGTTGAGCTCGAGCTTGCTGTTCATCTCGCGGTCCAGGTGGATGGCCATGCTGGGGATGAGCGCGACGTCGCGGCCGGAGTCGTAAAGGCGGCTCACGACGCGATTGCCCTCGCGCACCAGGACGCGCCCCGCCACACCGAGCGGGCGGTCGAGCCACGTGTGGTCGATCATGCAGCCGTACGCCTCGACATCGAGCCGCAGGTAATCGCCCGGCCCCGCGATCTCGGCCACAGGCTTGACCTTGAACACGGGCGAATCGCCATGGGCGGCCGCAACCTGGAAGTGGTAGTCGCCCAGCTTCTCCCCCACCGCGAACGCGATGAGGCTGGAGCCGTTGCGCGTCGTGTAGTACCTGCCGCCAGGCTTGATCTCCCACGCGTCGTTCTCGCCGAGCCGCTCAAAACCGGCGTTGTTGAGCCGAGCGCCCAGCTCCACCGTCGTATGAAACATGGAGGGGCACGTATCGATGAACGAGCAGAGCTCGCGGGCATGGTCGGTGTTCGCCATGGGAAAGCCTCGATCCAGGGTTCGGTTTGCGAAAACACAACACGACTCTAGCACCCGCGGCGCCTGGCCGTCGTATGATGAATCAGTTGCGAGAATCGCGTTCCCCATCGAGAAAGGAGACGACCATGTGCGAGCTCTTCGCCGTCAACGCCGGGCACCCCGTCGAGGTCGCCGCCTACCTCGAGGAGTTCTTTTCCCACAGCAAGAAGCACAGGGACGGCTGGGGAATCACCTGGAGGCTCGGCTCCACGAGCGCCGACGCGGGCGCCGCGGGCTCGACCGAGGTCGACGAGGAGGACACGAAGGTCTTCCTCCACCGCGAGCCGGTGCCCGCCTGGACCTCGCCCTACATCCCTGAGCTCCTCGCGCATGGCCTCTCTTCCGCGCGGATGGAAGCCCATATTCGCCTCTCCACCTGCGGAAACACCGTCCGCGAGAACTGCCACCCCTTCTACGGCACCGACGTCTCGGGCCGCGAGTGGACGCTCATCCATAACGGCATCCTCTTCAACGAGGAGCTGCTCGCAACCTACGACCTGAAGGAGGCCGGCCAGACCGACTCTGAGCGGGCGCTGCTCTTCCTGCTCGACGTCGTCGACGAGGCGGCGGTGCGCTCGGGCGGCCGGCTCGACTTCGCCACGCGCTTCCAGGCGCTCTCCGGCGCGGTGTCCCAGATCAGCAACCTCAACCGCCTGAACCTGATCATCGACGACGGCGAGTACACCTACGTCCACACGAACACCAACGTGGACACCCTGCACTTCCGCCAGGTCGGCGAGGGCGCCGTCGTCTTCTCCACGCAGCCCCTCGGCGGCGAGGCCGAGAAGGACCTGTGGCGCCCGGTGCCCAAGAACCGCCTCATCGCCTACAAAGAAGGGCACCTCGTGCGCACCTCCACCCCGCACGGGTACGTGTTCTGCGAGGCCATCCTCGACCTGCGCCGCAAGTTCGGCGACGCATGGACGAGCGTGCTTGACTGACGTCGCTGACGGGCGCCGCGGCTTTATCTCCGTGCTCAAACAGTCCTCTTCGCACGGAGGCGACATTAAGTCGCCTCCGGCTCATGCGGAAACTGCGCGCGGAGATAAAGCCGCGGCTCCCTAAAGGCAACGGTGCTGGGCACGCTCGCCCAAGGCAGGTCGCTCAAGGTCGGGGTATTTTAAGCGCTTTGACCAGGCGATTTCTCTTGTTTATTTTCTAGAGTTCAAAAGTTTCTTCACGAACCTCGCGAGGGCCATCGCAATCGCGACAACAGCCGCCGCCCCAAGTAGGTACAGAATCACAAGGTAGATTGGATTTAATCCATAGATCATGAGACACCAACCAAGTCGGCATTTTTACTAGCTAATGGATCCTGAATATGTGTAGTAGAACTCAGCGTAGAAATCACCGACGTAGGTAGGCCATCCGCCAACGCCCTTGATTTCTGCGTGGAAATATAGCGCAATAGTCCTTCCGTTATCCAATACAGCGCGGTCGTAGGAAGAACTTGCGACCGACGACGCTGAACAGTAAATCTTTGCCCAGTTAAAAGGCGAAATTCGATTAGCGGACGTCACGCCATAATTTGCAGAAATTATCACCGTATCGTAAACGGCACCAATATAGAGGCCTTTAGAAGCGTTAACGGTGCGAGAAGAGCTGCATGTTGATATTCCAGACTCTTGGCCTTCGCATTCCTGACCGAAGAAAACCTCCCCTCCTTCCTCCCTTGCTCTACGGACCGCTTCATCCCATTTCTCCTGCGCAGAGCTTCCATCCTCGAGACTTATAAAAGCGTCTGCAGAACTACTCCTCACCGGAGAAATCGCCAGAGCATCTTTCGGAGCCAAAAGGACACTCCCTGCGGCAGCAACGCCGCAAATAAGGAAGGCCCTTCTTGAAATATCAAGCCCGCCGTTCATTGCAGGTCCAATCTCGAGTCATTACCTTATGAATCTAGGACGTCCATAGACGCAAAATAGCAGGTAAAGACTTGACGATTCAAAGGATTTAGGATTTGCCACGTGTTGCCACAAGCGAAAGGCGCGCAGCGAGCGTTAGACGGCGACGTCTAAGCTCACCACCGCGAGCCACTTTCCCGAGGCATCGTATACAGGAGTACAGCCATCGCCCCACGAGAAGCTTGACGTACCGGATTTCGACATTCCGTCGCACGATGTCACGTCCATATCAAGCACCGTTCCGGAAGCAGAGGATGTTGCACGAGCGACGAACATCGGTTAGTAGCCGCCTTGAGCAAGCGCCGACGCTGCAGCATCGGCACGCATCCCCACAACGTCTGGGACGGTACCGTATTCGGTCTGTAACGAACCGGAGGGCGAATCCACATATTTCGATGCCAATGGCCATGACCGACCCAGCACGACGATGACAATTACGAGCACTAGTCCCAAGGCAACAACGGCAGCAGGGTGTGTGCGCTTTGTTTTGACCGCTTCATCATCACTGCTTTGAGCCTTATCCAAGCCGAGGCTTACATCGGGGTCCAATACGGTATCGCAAGGCCCATCGGGAAGCTCAGTACCTGCCGCCAGGCTTTAGAGAGAAACGCCGTGCGGAAGGCATCGGGGGCCAGGTCAGAGGCCACGTTCACGAAGTCGCCGCCCACCCGGAGCCCCTCGGGGATCTCGCGGCCCGCGAGTACGAGCGCAATGTGGCACCCGGCAGAGGAACCGGCCTTATCCTGGAAGTCAGGCGCAAACGAGGTCGAGGAGGACGACACGAGCGTCTTCCTGCACCGCGAGCCGGTGCCCGCCTGGACCTCCCCCTACCTCCCTGAGCTGCTCGCGCACGGCCTCGAGTCGGCACAGATGGAGGCGCATATACGCCTCTCCACCTGTGGAAACACCGTCCGCGAGAACTGCCACCCCTTCTACGGCACCGACGTCTCGGGCC
>CAZEHG010000118.1:0-2440 GCA_964512475.1 uncultured Atopobium sp. | reverse complement strand
ACCGCCTCATCGCCTACAAAGAAGGGCACCTCGTGCGCACCTCCACCCCGCACGGCTACGTGTTCTGCGAGGCCATCCTCGACCTGCGCCGCAAGTTCGGCGACGACTGGCAGCGGGTGCTCAACTAGGCAAACGAGCTCGCCCGGCCCCGCGCCTTGCGGGACCGGGCGATTTTCCATGACGCGGGGCTTTCGCGAGGTCACTCCTCGTCAGTGCCCTTCTCATCGATGCCCTTGGCCCATTCGAGGGTCCTCCATGCCCCGTAATAAAGGCAGCCCATCAAGCCAATGGATTTCAAGACGTGATTAGTAACCATTGACAGGACATGGAGCAATATTGAGCCTTCAAGCCGATAAGGGAACATCAGGTCAACCAAGTCAGGGGCAAAGAATGCGGTCACAGCCAGCAGCAGCGGAACTAGCATTGCGTATTTCTTTTTCATGCGGCCCCTTCCATCGGTGTGGTTCCCTCGCTATGCATACGAATAGGATCTGCTAAAAGTGCAGCCAGCAACATTTCTAGCATATCCTTTGGCAACATAGTTATTATATTGATAAACGTCATATGAATAATTGTAATAAAGAGGATATGCGTTGAGCGTCATGGACGAGACTTTATTGCCATTGTGGTAAGAAGGAACGTCAGCAGAGCCAGTAACAGCAACGCTCACGGAATTGCTCACGTTAAAGCCTACGTAGCTACTCACCAAACCGGCATTGAGAGAGACAGAGCAGCTATATTCGTTTGAGACATCCCTAGTGCAGCTGATCTCAAGATTCATTCCTGGATACCCTTTTGCAGACGCAATTCTCGTTGAACCAGTCACGTTGCCCAAATACGTGAGGTTCCTCAAGTCCGTCGGAACATCCCAAATGGGGTTTATTGCGTTTTCTCCGCTAACTCGATTACAGGCGACAAGCGACGCATCGATCACGTTCAACGTCGTGATCGAAGGATCCGACAGCAGTTCGCTCACTTGCTGCACAGCGCCATACGAATCAAGGTCACCAACAACCACGGTGACCGTCCGCCCGTCAGCCTCTTCGGCCATAGACCTCGTCGGACAAACGCTGAGCACAAGACCGACGAGAGACGCAAGGACAGCAAACATCAAAACACCTTTGAATTGCTTTTTCATTGGTCCACCACCCTTAAGCTACGTTGCCAATCGATATTCCCGACGACGCCCGATGACCACATCTCCTCCCCGCCCGCTTCCGATTCTTACAGCGCACCGCGTGAAAAGAAGGTATCTAAATTCATTCGCCGCTTGCTGCCACAATTATGATTTGCCACGCGTTGCCACAGCCGAGCGGGGGTCACGGGCCGGCCATCGGCCAAGAACGTCACACGCGGCCAGCTTGTCCGAACAGACCGATGACGCAACCGACCAAAAGCAGGAATCCGATGGCCATAAAGACCAACAGCAGGGATTGGATGACCTCGGCAAACGACAGCTCGGAATCATCCTGAGCCAGATCGGGAGCTGTCTCGGGGCGGTTGCCAGGTTGCTCCCCCTCTTCAGCCCTCATCGCCTCTTGCCAATCCTGCACAGCAGGGAGACGGAGGAAATCGGCCTTACAGGGCAGGCCGAGTTTCGCGTAGGCTCTCTGCCTATAGCTTCCGACCGTGGATGCGCTCACGCCCATCAACGGGGCCGCTTCCTGCGCGGTCATGCCGAGCACGACCGAGCGAACGGCCTGCGCCTCCCTCTCGGAAAGCTTTGCGCAAACCAGAAGATGCTCGAAAGCAACCGGCCCTCTAGGAATCCTGTTCTGCTCAGCCATTACCCGCCCCTGAATCGACGTAACGTCCGAGACACGCCCCTAGAATCGATTCACATGACGAATCATAGGGGAATGCCCAGAGAACACGCAGTCAAGGATAAATATACCCCCGGTGTAAGCAGAACGGATCGACGAGGGGCATGGCCAATGGGCGGAATCGGCCGAGTGCCAATCCCCCAGTGAACGCCTGCAGAAGCACGGTCGCAATAACAGGTCCTCGAGGTCGAGCTAACTAACTGCGCTTTGCGTACAGAGCTAAAAGACGATTCTGAGCACCTGGAAGATCAGGTAGCAGATGAAGATAAAGACGCCTAGGAAGATGATGATGTCGAGGATGGCGTGGAGGAAGCCGCCGCAGCCGCCGACGGGCCTGGAGCCGCCCTTGTCCCTCGAGGCTTCGTCGAGGTAGGCCAAAGTCCAGAAGTTGGGCTTATACCAGCTGTTCTTCCTGCTCATCGACGGATCACGCTCGCTTCCGGACGAAGAGGGCCCCTGTCCCGTCGCGGGTACAGGGGCCCTCGGGCTTATTGCTTGCTCGCCTTAGATAGCGACGATGTTGACCAGGCGGCCCTTGATGACGATGACCTTCTTGATCTGTTTGCCGGCGATCTGGTCGGCAACGGCGGCCTTGGCGGCCTCGGCGACCTCGTCGT
>CAZEHG010000117.1:0-6292 GCA_964512475.1 uncultured Atopobium sp. | reverse complement strand
CCAGCGTCATCGACGCCATGAAGGCCATCCAGCCCACCTGCGAGGGCGTCAACTAGGGGGCGCCCCAGCCGCGACCCACATGAGGCGCAATACCGAGCGCGCCGGCGACCGAACTACGGCCGCCGGCGCGCTTCTTTGACTCGCGGCCGCAATTGTAAGCCGGGTTTGAACCGTTCCAACTGTGTTCCAAGCGATTAGTACCGACTTTTCCCGCTTTAAAATAGAATTCTACGAGTAGTGCAGGGTCCTGCAAGTCATTTAACTGGGCAAATGCAACGTTCGACTGGCTGTCTACTTCCTCTGGCCGAATTTAAAACGGGAAAAGTCTGCCTCTCTGTTAGCGTCAGTCTATGGATGCCACTATTTGCGACATAACAGCCCTTCGCTACTGGCGAATTCCGCCTGTGGTGCAGCTTCTGGCCGCGGCTCCTGACGCGGATCGGCGCCTGGCTACCGTTCTGACGGATAATGATCTTGAGCAGTTGTTCGCTGCCTTCGTTTCTGCGCGGGATAGGTATAAAAAGAAGCACTGCGGACATGCCGGTGGAGCGTACCGGGCGCTTATGGAGGCCACCCCGCTGTTGTCTCTTTGTGGCGACGGGCCGTTTGACGTGCTCTGCGCCTATAAAGGCGAGATCCATGAGTCGCAGCTTATCAAACCCCGGCTTTGGAGCTCGGCGCAGCCGCCCGGCGCGGTTCGCCAGATTACGGATTCTCTCGGGGCCACCTCGCCTGAGTTTACGCTGCAGCAGTTGGCTACGCGCGATAGCTTCGAGCGCACCGTGGTATTGGCCACCGAGTTGTGCGGCAGCTTTTCAGTGTACCATGCGCCCGAGCCCATGGCTGGCATAATTCAGCGCCTGAGCGATTCGAGGCGCCTACCAAATATAGGCGGATGGTCTCCCTGCCTTGACCCGAGCGGAAAAGTTACCGATCTCTGGTCGCACGAGCCGCTGACCACGCCAGCCGACTTGAGGCGCCTTGCCGAGACGACTGACTCACCGCGGGGACGCGATCAGCTCGCCCGCGCCGCGAAGTATGTTGTGGGAGGCGCCGCGTCTCCATTTGAGGCGCAGGTCGGTATTCTGCTGGGCCTGCCGGTTAGATGCGGCGGCGCCGGCTTAGGGGGATTCGGGCACAACAAACGAATCGGCTTTACGTCTGACGCTGCGCTGATTGCGCAAAGGGACTGGTGCTATTGCGACCTCTACTGGGATGAGGGTGTCGACCTGGAGTGCCATAGCAAGACCTGGCACGCGGCCCGTGACGGTCAGCTTTCTGATTTTACGCGCGAGGCGGCACTTGATCTCATGGGAATAGACGTTGTCCCGGTGACGTATGATCAGCTCGGCTCCAAGCGGCAGTTTGATGCGATTGCCCGCGTTGTCGCGCGCAAGCTTGGCCGCAAAGTGCGGGCTAAAAGCGGGGTCGAGCACACGGCGGAGGCTCGCTTGCGCGAAGAGGTGCTCGGTTTCGAGTGGCACTAACGCATTTGGCCGACTTTTCCCGCTTTAAAAATCGGGCTAGGGGAGTAGCTCCTATACCAGGTTGGGCGTTTGCGCAGTTAAACGGCTTGCGTGATTATCGGCTACTCAGCAATCCTGATTTTAAAGCGGGAAAAGTCGGGCTAAATCCTAACTAATGCACCGTAGCTGGCTGCTGGCAGCCAGCTGACGCGCGCCGGTGACGTCGCGGCTGGCACTGGCGGCTGGCCCGTGCGCCCCATTGTCAGCGGTGCCCGCGGGCACAACCGCCGCTCCAACGTGCGAAGAAGCGCCACCAGTGGCATAATTGCTGAGAAACCGTTTACCCATCTTCGCCACGAAACCGGGAGCACCATGACACCAAGAAAAATCACCGTTAAGGAGATTGCCGAGCTCTCGGGCGTTTCCGTGGCGACGGTGTCTCGCGTGATTAACCAAAACGGACGCTTCTCGGCGGAGACCGAGCAGCGGGTTCGCCAGGTCATCGAGAAGTACGACTATCAGCCTAACCAGCTTGCCAAGGGTCTGCGCCAACGTAAAACCGACGCTATCGGGGTGACCGTGCCGAGCATCGCGAATGAGTTCTTTTCGGATATGGTGCTCGCGATGCAGACGAAGCTGTTCGCAGAGGGCTATTCGCTGACCATCTACAACACGAACAACTCCCTCGAGATGGAGCGCCAGTGCCACTCGCTGCTCGCGGCCCAAAGCGTCGGGGGCATCATCAGCGTGAACAGCAGGGAAGACGTTCGCGCCGCGCTCAAACGCCCGATTCCCACGGTTTATATCGACCGCTTCATACGGGATGAGGACTTGGGCAGCAAAGTTGCCTCGATTTCATCCGACAACATGTGCGGCGGCCGCCTCGCCGCACAGGAACTGCTGCGCGCGGGCTGCAAGAAGATTGTTATGGTCACGGCGAATGCCGAGTCGCCCATCACGAAGATGCGCTCGCAGGGCTTTGTTGATTTTCTTGCGTCTCAGGGGACGCCCCTTCCGGAGAAAAGAATCTTCACGCCGCATCATAAGGACTATATTCAGTCTCCTTACGAAGAGGGGCGCGAGATCATGACCAGCATTCTCGGCACCGGTATCGAGTTCGACGGCCTGTTTTGCCAAACCGATTGGCTTGCCATCGGGTCGCTCGAGGTCCTGCGCGAGCATGGAGTACGGGTTCCCGATGAAGTGAGCGTCGTCGGCTACGACGACGTGCTGATCTCCCGTTTTGGCCGGCCGCCCTTGACCACCGTACGCCAGGACTCGACCCGAATCGGTGAGCGGGCGGCGGAGATCATGGTTGCCATGACGCAGGGAGAGACTCCGAGCGAGCAGAGAATCGTCCTGCCCGTCGAGCTCGTGAGGCGGGACTCCACGCGTCGATAGGTATTTTGTGCGGCGCGCGAATGGTAGTGCGGCGCTGCTGGGCGGACACAGCGATGCGGTAGCGATTACCCAGTGCCAAACACGCCATAGTCTCCGCGAGCGGTAGTAAAACAGTCTGTGAACGGTAAAAATACTCGTCGTGCTTGACCTTGGTATGAGTAAACGATTACATTCTCAATCAAGCAAAGAGTAACCGTTTACCCATACGAATCACCAGCAGGAGACATGTCTTCAATCTTGCAAAAGACAGGCAATTTGAAGCGTAAACGATTACTCACTCAGGTAAGCACTCAGTTTGGACCAGGAGGAATTCGATGAACAGACCGCTTATCGCCCCGTCCCTTATGTGTATGGACCCAATGAACGTCTCCCGCGACATCGAAGTTATGGACAAGGCGTTCGATCTCTATCACGTCGACGTCATGGATGGCAGTTTCTGCCCCAACATGGCGCTGACCCCGGCCTTCGCAAACTCGCTCCGCAGGCTGAGCCGCCTACCGATCGACGTGCACCTCATGGTCGAGGACCCCGTCATGTTCGTCGAGATGTTCGACCTCGGGCCCGACGACTGCCTGAGCTTCCAAGCCGAGACCATCGAGCGCAACGCGTTTCGCCTCTCTGGCCGCGTTGCCGAGAAGGGCAATAAGTTCGGGGTTGTCCTGAGCCCGGCCACCCCGCTCTCCGCCATCGAGGGCTATAAGGACCGCATCGATATTCTGACTATCATGACCGTCGACACCGGCTTTGCCGGCCAGAAGTTCATTCCCGAGATGCTTCAGAAAATCGCGGAGGCCAAGGAGCTGCGCGATCGCTGCGGCCTCAAGTACCGCATCCAGCTCGACGGGCAGTGCAACCGCTCCACCTTCAGGACCCTCTACGACACCGGTGCCGACATCCTCATCGTCGGCAATTCCGGGCTCTTCTCGCTTGCGCCGGAGCTGCCCGATGCCATCGCGGAGTTCAAGTCGCAGTTCGGCGCCGAGACCGGCGTCCAGCTCTAGCGGCGCCTGTCCCGCCGGCACCCGCCTTGCCAGCACCCGTCCCAACCACTCTGCTCGAAAGGAACAACCATGAACATCGTCGGAATCAGCGCATGCACCGTCGGAATCGCCCACACCTACATGGCGCAGACGGCCATTGAGAAGGCGGCCCGGGCCGCCGGTGACCAGGTAAAGATCGAGACCCAGGGCACCATCGGCGTCGAGAACGAGCTCTCGCCCGCCGACATCGCCGCTGCGGACATCGTGATTCTCGCCGTCGACGTGAAGGTCGCGGGCGAGGAGCGCTTCGAGGGCAAGAAGGTCGTCAAGGTCTCGACCGAGACGGCCATGAAGTCCCCCAACAAGCTGATCGCCAAGCTTCACGAGCTGGCAGGCAAATAACCCGTTTCGAACGAGAGAGGAACATAGGCTATGAAGGACTTCTGGAAGAAAGCGAACTTCAAGGGCCATCTGCTCACGGCCATCTCGTACATGATTCCGATTGTCTGCGGGGGAGGCTTCATCATCGCCATCGGCATGGCGCTCGGCGGCACGAGCCAGGATTCGCTCGTCGCGGGGCAGTTCACGTTCTTTGAGGCCCTCGCCACCCTTGGAGGCAAGGCGCTCGGCATGCTCCCCGTCATCATCGCCACGGGCATCGCGTTCTCCATCGCCGGCAAGCCCGGTATCGCGCCCGGCTTCGTGACGGGCCTCGCTGCCAACGCCATCTCCGCGGGCTTCATCGGCGGTATGGTCGGCGGCTACATCGCCGGTTGGCTTGCCGTCGCCGTCCTCAAGTTCGTCAAGGTTCCGAGTTGGGCCAAGGGGCTCATGCCGACCCTGATCGTTCCGTTCCTGGCGTCGCTCGCCTCCGGCCTCATCATGGCGTACGTCATCGGCGTGCCCGTCGCGGCGTTCACTTCTTGGCTCACCGGTGTCCTCACCAGCATGAGCGGTGCGTCCAACACGATATTCGGCGCCGTGATCGGCGGGCTCTCCATCGTCGACTTCGGCGGTCCCATCAATAAGACCGTCTATGCGTTCTCGCTCACCCTGCAGGCCGAGGGCATCAACGGCCCCGTCACCGCCCTGCAGCTCACCAACACCGCGACCCCGATCGGCTTCGGCCTCGCCTATCTCGTGGCAAAGGCCCTGGGCAAGAAGATCTACTCCACCGAGGCCGAGGAGAACCTCAAGTCCGCCGTCCCCATGGGCGTGGTCAACATCGTCGAGGGCATCATTCCCATCGTCATGAACGACCTGCCCCACTGTCTCGTCGCGGCGGCCTGTGGCGGAGCCGTCGAGGGCGCGGTCCTGCTCACCCTTACCGGAGGCGCCGGCGCGTCTGTTCCATTCGGCGGCTTCCTGATGCTCCCCACCATGGGCGAGTATTGGTGGGCCGGCCTCGTGGCGATCGCCGCGAACATCGTGGTCACGGGCTTGGTATACGCCTTTATCGCCAAGCCGGTGGTCGGGGAGGCCCGGGAGACGGCCGACGGCGACGCAGTCGAGGGCGAAGAGCCCGACCTGGATTTCGAGCTCCTGTAAAGCCGCCGGAAAGCCAAAGAAAGGACGGAATAATGTCGTTTATAACCGAGAAGAATGTTCTGCTCGACCGTCATGCGCTGACGAGGGAAGAGGTGCTGCGCGAACTCTCCGACGTGTCCGTGGAGCTGGGGTGCGCAAAGAGCTCAGATGAGGTGTTCGCTGGGTTTCTTGCCCGAGAGCAGGTGGACAAGACGGGCATGACCGACGGCTTCGCGATTCCGCACTGTAAGGCAGGGGCAATCGAGCGCGCGACAGCTGTGATTTACCGCAACGACAGGCCTCTGGACTGGCCGAGCCTGGACGATCAACCGGTCGACGTCTGCGTTGCCCTGTATGTTCCCGAGGCAGAGGCCGGCACCACCCACCTAAAGCTATTGGCGGGCACGGCCAGGTTGCTGATGGACGAGGCTTTCCAGAAGCTTCTTCGCGAGTCGGGCGATGCGGCCCAGATTGCAGATGCGGTGAACGAGGCGCTCGGGGCGTAAGCGCCTATCGTTGGCGACTACGCGCTCGTTCGGCGCTCGGTAAGGGAGCGGGGCGCATGCTCGACGTCCGCTGGGATGTGCGCCGTATTGTCCGTTGGAATGCTTATTATGTGCAGCTTTGTGGTCGGGATAATAGATGTCCAAACGATTTGCGAACTGTTCAAATCAATCGAAATAACCGCAGGTAAACGGCATGTTCTGCGCCGCCCGCCGTAAAAGTTCAGAACCTGCTGTACATTTGCGCCGCTCTGACTCTCTGGGTGGTAATCTCTAGTCAGGCAATTAGGCGATGCGTCGCCTAAACAGGGGGAACTACAAGCAAAGCACCACAAACGAAGGGAGATCCACATGAAGTTTTTTATCGACACCGCTGACATCGACGAGATCAAAGAGGCCATGAGCTGGGGCTGCC
>CAZEHG010000116.1:0-6321 GCA_964512475.1 uncultured Atopobium sp. | reverse complement strand
ATGATAGCAACAATCAGGTGAACGTTCACCTAATAATTGGATAAACGTTCACTCATGGCAGATTTCATGCCGTTTACGGGAAGTTGTGTGTAGAGGATTTATCGAGAAACGAGCGGCCGCCCGCGACGCGCAGCGTCATAAGCAGCCGTCCTGTGCAAACCCTGCCCCTGAGGCCGCGCGTGCCAAAAAACGCCCGAGCCTAGACCTCGACGCCGGCGAGCCGGCAGTATTGGTCCAGGTTGCTGCGGAAGACGAGCTCGACGGAGCCGCGCTGCACGCCCTCGGCGGGCACCTCGCCGCGCAGCAGGTAGTCGCCCAGAACCCGGGCGCCGCGGTACGCGATGCCCACGGGGTCCTTGTAGACGATGTTCGTGAAGATGCCGCGGCGCATGGCGATGACGTTCTCGGGGAAGAGGTCGCTCGCGATGACGGTGATCTCGCCAGCGCGCCCGAGCTCCAGCAGCGTGTCCGCCACGACCTCGGAGCCGACGGCGAAGACGCTGCACACGAGCCCCGGCGCGTCCTTGTCGGAAAGAAGCGACGCGAGGTTCCGGCGCAGCTCGTCGACGTCGGTGTGGGCGCCGAACAGGTCGAGCACCGCGTAGTCGAGGCCGCGCCCGTCGAAGTAGGCGTGGAACGCGCGCGCGACGTCGGCGTGCGAATCGGTGTGCGGGTCGCCCGCGAGCAGCAGGATCTTCTTCGAGCCTTGGACGCCGGGCAGCAGGTTCGCCGCCTGCTCGGCCATGAGACTGCCCGCCTCGGCATACGCCGCGACCGTCGCGCACAGCCTGCCCGTATGGGGGCGGTCGCCGTCGACGAGCACCAGCGCCACGCCGCGCCCGGCGATCTTCGTCAGGGCCTCGGTCGTGCCCGTCTCCACCGGGGCGTAGGCGATCAGGCCGTCGGGCCGCTCGCCCTTCTCGCACTCGTCCATGAGCTCCGCGAGCGCCTCGCCGTAGCGGCCCATCTCGTAGGGACGGTACTCGAAGGTCAGGCCATGGTCGCGGGACTCCTGGGCGAACTGCTCAACGCCGCGCCACAGGTAGGCAAAGTAGAAGCTGCCCTCATGGGCGGCGGACGGCAGCATGACGACGACGCGGATGTCCTTGCGGCGGAGGATCGAGGCACTCTCGTTGCGATGGTAGCCGAGCTCCTCGGCGCACGTAAGGATCTGGGCGCGGACGGCGTCCGAGACGCCGGGCTTGTTGGAGATCACCTTGTGGACAGTGTTCACCGAGACGCCGACCTGCGCGGCGATGTCTTTCATGGTCACACGGGAGCTGCTCATTGGTTCCTCGTTGCTCAGGGTCGGCGGCGTCGCGCCGCGGTATGCGAATCGTTCACCATAGTACCGTGTGAAGAGAATACCTTTCACACCTAGACGGTAAGCGGTTGGGCGTCGTCTCCCTTGTTGCCGTCGGCTCCCAGGCCGAGGCTCGCGAGGATCCCTGTGACGGACGGCAGCTCGACGTCGGGCGCGAAGGCTCGCGCGAGGCCCGAAACCGCCTGGACCAGATAGCCGCGCTGAGCCTCGTCCATATCCGTGAGCTGCGAGAACATGGCGGGAAGGGTCTCGGAGAGGTTCCCCTTGAGCCCGGCGAGCGTGTCCTGGCCGCCGGCGTACAGCACCGAGAAGAGCGCGTTGACGAAGCCGGCGCGCTCCTCGCGGGTCATCGAGCAGATCCATTGGTTCAGGCTCTGGTCGAGATAGCCGGCGGTCCTGGAGATGCCGTCCGCCTGGGCGAAAGCATCCCCCTCGACGACCCAGCTGAACGGGTCGTGCTGGGTCGCGCCGATGCTCGCGGAGCGCACCACGGCGTAGTCCTCCTGCTGCTCGAACATCATGCCGATAAGGGACGACTCGGGCACGGTCTTGCTCAGCTTCGCGCAGCGCTGCGCATAGTCGGCGGAGGCGAGCGTCTCGGCGGTGAACCCGGGCCCGTCGTGCGAGAAAACACGCTCGATGCGCTCGAAGGTGGCGGGTTTGCAGTGTGCGGCAGCGTAGACGGCGAGGTTGCCGCCCTTGGAGTGCCCCCCGACGTATATCCGGCCCTTGACGGAGCGTGCCGCGCGCTCAAGATACTGCACGGCGCGGAGCTGCGACGGAACGCCCGTCTCGAAGGCCATGTTGAAGTCTTCTTTCCAGCCGACGAGCGAGTTGTCGGTGCCGCGGAAGCTCACGTAGGCGTCGCCGTTGGGGAAGCGCAGCGTGCAGGCGGCAAACTGCTTCTCCTGCTCCTCGCTCGTCTCGCTTACGTAGGACGCGAGGCGCACTCCGCACAGGCGGGGCGAGGCCACGGCGGCGGTAAGAAGCGCCACAAGCCCGGCCGGGTCCCAGAGGCCCTCGGTCATCGGGCCAAACCAGTCCGCGCGGAACAGCTCATGGAGGCCCGCGCCGCGCGCCGTCCGGGCGGCCTTCGCCTCGTCCGGCAGCCGGTAATACGAGAGGCACGCGAGCACGAGGCTGTCCACGTCCGAGAGCGGCAGCTCATCGAACCCGCGGAACTCCCGCCCCAGGTAATCGACTATGTTTTGCTCGGTCTGCGCCATTTTGGCATCTCCCCCAAACATGCAGTTCATTACTGCAGACAAGTCTCCAGCTCAGCCCTGTGCTGGTTCAGATAGTCCGCCATATACGGAATCGCGAACCGAAGCCTTCCGTAGCCCGGAGCCTCGATAAGAGAGTCTTTGAGCAGGCGCGACCTGATGACGCTTACCTGGCTCGCCGACTTACCCAAGCGCTCCAGCACACCGGAGCTGGCGATCTCCTCGTCGCCCTCGGAAGCCATGGCGAGAAGATACCTCATGCCTGCGGGGCTCACCCTTTGAAGCGCAGGCTCAATGACAGCGGCGCCAAAACGTACGCGAGCCGCCGCGGCGCCCTTCTCCGCTATCTCCTCGTCGATTACGGAGGACGAGCGGCGCTTCGCGCCTTGCCAGGCCTGGTATCCAACGAGCTGAATCAGGAAAGGATATCCCTGCGTTTCTCGAGCCAGCAGCGCGGCGACCGAATCGGATATTTCCATGCCAGTTTGGCGAATGGTGACCGCGAGGGAATCGGCAACGTCGTCCAATTCGACCGCTTTAAGCTCAAAGGGAACGGCACGGCGAAGGAACGTGAGCGTCTTGCCATTGATGACGTCGGTGATCATCGACGGAAGACCTGCGAAAATGAAGGCGATATCTAGGTCATCACCAATCAATTGTTGAATGGCAATCGAGAGGATCCTTACCTCGTCCATCGCTGCGTCCTGCACCTCATCAAGCGTAATAATCAACCCATGGCCATTCTCTTGGATAGCCTTTGAGAGCGCTTCATGAAGCGTCGGCCCCACGTGTTCAAGCTTAACCTTACCGAGAGAGGCGCCCATGAGCGCCGGGGATATCTCGGCGGAATCGACCCGATATGCCGGAAGCAGCTCGTTGAGGATTCGCTGGCAGAGCCCCTTCGTAGCGACCTCTTTGATAAGAAGCCAGCCCTGATCGGACGCCAGCTTGCCGACTTCGCCGAGAAGAACCGTCTTGCCGGTGCCCCTCACACCGGATATACGCATAAGTCGGCTCGGCGCGCCCGCTCCGTTCTCGAGCCCCTCGATAAACTCCTCTATGACCTCTTCTCGCCCAATGATGGCGGGCGGCGTCTTTCCAGCCGTCGGTTTAAAGGGATTGGCTTGCACGGCATCCCCTTCCTACAGGTCAGAGACGAAATATAACAAAGTATAATGCACTATAACAAAGTATAACTATCCCATATTCGCCAACCGTTAAAACGAGAGACATGCGAGCACGAGGCTGCCCACGCACGAGAACGTCAGCTCATGAACCCTCCGAAAACAACTCGGTCGCCTGCCGAATCGTCAGCTTTTGGCAAGAAGAGCCGACGAAGCCGCGTTCGTCTCGGGTAACGACCCCGTCCGCGGACACGCGCTCGGCGGCCGCGCGCACGAGCCCGTCCTCGAAATCAGGCTCGTTGGACCTGAGCGAGGCCTTTACCAGGTCGGCATCGCAGGCAATAAGCTCCAGGGCGTTTGCCATCGCGGCTATTGCCTTACGGGCCGTCGGCTCATCGCGATAGTGCCGGCACAGGATGTAATACGCGTCCTTGAGGCTCGAGGCCAGCGCCAGAAGGTTCTTCTCACCGGAAGCGAGGGCGCGGGAGAAAAGCTCACGTGCGTCCTCATGAGACGGACGGCCTGGTGCCAAGGCGTCGATAAGTACGCAGGTATCGACCATCACCTTAGGCATAGCGCTCGCCCATGAGATCTCGGTCGGCCTGCTTGGAGTCGTCGAGCCAAGGAACCGCCGGCAGCGTCTCCACCGTCGAGAGAGCCTGTTCGAACCATTCAAGCGGAGACTTCGAAACGGTCTCGTGCTTGGAGAGCACGACGTGGTCGCCGTCATAGGAGATATCGACGCTATCGCCTGCCTGGACCGAAAGCGCGTTAAGCACAGATGGCGGCAGCGCGATGCATGAGCTGTTGCCGTTCCTCGTGATCTTTCGCGTCACCGTCTCCATCTCAGCCTCCAAATGTACGTACTTAGAGTACGTACATAGTAACGTATTATGCCGTCATTTAGTTCGAGAGACCCATCCCTACCCCTTCGGTTTCCAGCGGCGGCGGGTCGCGTGGGCGCTGCCTTTGCGGGCGCCGGCCTTGAGGCGCGCCATGACGTCGTCGGCGCTTGAGCCCTCGAGGCGGCTCTTTACCTCGACGAGCTGGTCTCGGGCGGCGGCCGCGCGCTCGAAGTCCATCTCCTCCGAGGCACGGGTCATCTCGGTCTGCAGGCCGGCCGCCAGCTCCTCGAGCTCGGCGCGGGAAAGGTCGCCTAAGTCGAGCGCGCGCCGGTCCCCGGGTGCGCCCTGCTCGTCGGCGCCCTCCCCCGAGGCGGTGTAGAACGCGCCGTGCCCGAGCTCGTCGCCGCGGCTTCGCTTGCGCTTGCCCACGTTGTCGTCCGCCTCGGCGATGAAGGCGCTGATGTCGTTGATGGCCTTATGCACGGTCTTCGGAACGATCCCGTGCTCGGCGTTGAACGCCTGCTGCAGCTCGCGGCGGCGCGCGGTCTCGTCGATGGCCACGCGCATGGAGTCGGTGACCACGTCGGCATACATGATGACCTGGCCCTTTGCGTTTCTTGCCGCGCGTCCCATGGTCTGGATGAGCGAGCGGCGGTTGCGCAGGAAGCCCTCTTTGTCGGCATCGAGGATGGCTACGAGCGAGACCTCGGGGATGTCCAGGCCCTCGCGCAGCAGGTTGATGCCCACGAGGACGTCGATCCGGCCCTCGCGCAGGTCGCGGATGATCTCCACGCGCTCGAGCGTGGCGGTGTCCGAATGCATGTAGTTGACGCGGATGCCCTCGTCGAGCAAATGGTCGGTCAGGTCCTCGGCCATGCGCTTGGTGAGCGTGGTCACGAGCACGCGCTCCTTCTTTGCCACACGGGCGCCGATCTCCTCGATGAGGTCGTCGATCTGCCCCTCGACGGGGCGCACCTCGACCTCCGGGTCCAGAAGGCCCGTCGGGCGGATGATCTGCTCCACGCGCTGCTGGGAGACGGACTCCTCGTAGTCGCCCGGCGTCGCGCTCACGTAGATGAACTGCGGGACGCGGCCCTCGAACTCGTCGAAGCGCAGGGGACGGTTGTCGAGCGCGGACGGCAGGCGGAAGCCGTGCTCGACCAGGGTGACCTTGCGCGAGCGGTCGCCCTCGTGCATGCCGCGGATCTGCGGCACGGTCACATGGCTCTCGTCGATGATGCAGACCATGTCCGATGGGAAGTAGTCGATGAGCGTGTAGGGCGGCTCGCCCGGCTTGCGGCCGTCCAGGTGGCGTGAATAGTTCTCGATGCCGTTGCAGAAGCCCATGGTCTCGAGCATCTCGAGGTCATAGGCCGTGCGTTGCGAGAGGCGCTGGGCCTCCAGGAGCTTGTCGGCCGCCTTGAGCTCGGCCACGCGCCCCTCGAGCTCCTCGCTGATGGTCTTGAGCGCGCGGCCGACCTTCGGGCGCTCCGTCACGTAGTGCGACGCCGGCCAGATGGGAATGGCGTCGAACTCGCGCACGACCTCGCCCGTGACGCTGTCCACCTCGGCGATGAGCTCGACCTCGTCGCCGAAGAAGCTCACGCGCAGCGGGTTTTCCGCATACGGCGGAAAGACGTCCACGGTGTCCCCTCGGACGCGGAACGTCCCGCGCGCGAGGTCGTAGTCGTTGCGGTCGTACTGGATATCGATAAGGGCCTTTATGAGGTCGTCGCGCTCGAGCGGCTCGTCCTTGCTCACGTTGGGCGCGAGGCCCGCGTAGTCCTGCGGGCTGCCGATGCCGT
>CAZEHG010000115.1:0-6407 GCA_964512475.1 uncultured Atopobium sp. | reverse complement strand
CGAGCTCGCGCAGACGGATGCCGAGCAGCTCGGACATCTCCTTCTGCTCCATCTGGGGCTTGAGCTCGAGGAGCTTGATGGCGCGAAGCAGGTTGCTCACGCGCTGGTTCTTCTCGGACTCCTCGTCGCGGATCATGTCCTTGCGGTTGCGCAGCAGGCGCGCGGCACGCTGAGCCTTGTCGAACAGAATCTCGTTCTTGTCGGCGGGGGCCTCCTCGGCCTCCTCCTCGTCGTCCTCGTCGTCCATCTCGTCGTCGATAACGTCCTCGTCGAGCTCCTCGTCAGCGGCCACCTCGGCCTCGAGCTCCTCGTTCTCGTCCATCATCTCGTCGTTCTCGGTGTACTCAGACATGCTTCTCCTTCTGCGCCTTCCGGCGAATCGTTGGCCCCGAGGGCCTCTGTGGCCGCCACTCTGCGGCTCTTCACAAGTTGTAAAGTTTACGTCCCGCCAAAGCCCCGGCCGACAGACAAACTGGGCGCACACGCAAACGCCGCAAGTCGCATGCCCGCCGCCGCGCGCAACCTGTCCCTCGCTGCAGCACGACGAACCTGTCACAAGCTGCTGCCGCAGGTGACAGGTTTACTCTGCAGCACGAGGGGACAGGTTGCGCGCGACCCAAATCACCTCTGAAGTGCCTTCGGCTTCGCCCCGCGGCCGCTACAGGACCTTGGCGAGGGCGGCGAGCAGCGTGGGCACCTCGATAGGCTTGGAGATGTGCGCGTTCATGCCGGCGCCGATGGAACGCTTGACGTCCTCCTCGAAGGCGTTGGCGCTCGCAGCCACAATGGGCACCGTCGCGGCATCGGCGCGGCTCAGCCCGCGGATCGCGCGTGCAGCCGCAAGACCGTCCATCACCGGCATCATCACGTCCATCACAATGAGCCCGAACTCGCCGGGCTCCGAGGCGCTGAAGCGCTCGACGCATTGCTGGCCGTCGGGCACGCCCTCCACGATGCAGCCCTGGTCCTCGAGCAGGCACTGCAGGATCTCCATGTTGAGCGCGTTGTCCTCGGCGATGAGCACGCGCAGGCCGTTGAGGTCGACGGTCTTCGCGGAGGCGTCGGAGACGTCGCCCGCGCCAGCGGCGTCGGCGCCGTCGCCCGCTTCAGCAGCATCGGCGGCGACCGGCAGCTTAACGGTGAACGAGAACGTGCTCCCCTGCCCCAGCTCGCTTTGGAGCTCGATGCGCCCGCCCATCATGTGCACGAGGCGGTTGGAGATGGCGAGCCCCAGGCCCGTGCCCTGCTGGCGCGCGTCGGTGGTGTCCACCTGCTCGAATTTCTCGAAGATTCGTTGCGCGTCCTGGGCGCTCACGCCGACGCCGTGGTCGGTCACGCTGAAGGTGAGCGAACTCACCTGCGGGCCCTCCACCTGCTCGCTCACCGCGAGCACCACATCGGTGTCCTCGCCGGAGTACTTGTTCGCGTTGCCGAGCAGGTTGATGAGGACCTGGTTCAGGCGCATCGAGTCGCCGATGAAGCGCGCGTGCTCGAGCCGCACGTCGAACACCAGCCGCTGGCGCTTCTCCTCGAAGCGCGCGCCCACGACGCCGCGCAGGTCGCCCACAAGCTCGGCCAAATCGAACTCGGAGGCCACGAGCCCCATCTTGCCGCTCTCGATCTTCGACATGTCCAGGATGTCGTTGAGCAGCCCAAGCAGGTAGTGGGAGGAGCTGCGGACCTTCTGCAGGCAGTCCGTGCGGCGCTCCTCGCTCTGGCCGGGCTTGAGAGCGATCTCGGTCATGCCGATGATGCCGTTCATGGGCGTGCGGATCTCATGCGACATGCGCGCGAGGAAGTCGCTCTTGGCCTGCGCGGACTGGTCGAGCGTCTCTTGGTTGATGCGGTTCTGGATGATGCCCGCGATCTCCCAGAGCAGGTTGGTGTCCTCGTCGCTCGCCAAGACGGCGGCGGAGTCGATGCCCTTCATGACGATGCTGCCGGAGTAGCGGCCCTTGTACGTCATGAAGTAGCTCACGCCGTCGACCTTCTGCGTGGACGACCACGACTTGAAGCCGCCCAGCGGCGTCACGTCGCCGATGGCCACGAGGGCGCCGCGGTCGGCGCCGGCCTGCATACGCTCGGCATCGGCGGACGAGCAGCGCAGCACCGTGTGCCTGCCGTCGTAGTCGCGCACCTTTTTCCACTGGTAGGCCACGGTGAGGGTGAGGTAATCGTGCGAGAAACTCGTGACGATGAGGTTCTGCAGGCCGAAGCGCTGCCGCAGTCGGCACGAGAGCAGGTCGAGCGCCGCCGTGAGCGAGAAGCGCCGGTCGAGCAGGTTGAGCGCGATGGACGTGAGGCCCATCTTGTCCACGTTGTTGGACGAGACGACCTCGCCGTAGGCCGCGGGAGCGAGCTTGGAGTCGCTCACGCTCGCCCAGCTCATGAGGTCGACGCCGCGGCCCTTGGCCTCTTGCAGCGCTATGCGGACGCGCTCGGAGAGCAGCTCGGTCGAGTCGGCGGCATCCCCCGCCACCATGCCCACGGTGACCTTGAGCGGCAGCACGTCCTTGCGAACCAGGGACGCGTAGCGGGCGCGGACCCGCGCGATGCGATCGGCGCACTCCTGCTCGCTCAGGCCGCCGGCCCAGACGAGGAACTCGTCGCCGCCCGCGCGGACCAGAATCGTGCGGCACTGCGTCTCTTGCCAACCGAAGGCCTCGCGCGAGATCCCGGCGAACTCGTTGATGAGCACGTCGCCGAAGGTGATGCCGTATTCAGAGACGACCTCGAAGAAACGGTAGAGGTCGAAGAGCACGAGCGTGCCGTCGGGGTGCTCCGCCCGTTCGGCGGAGATGACCTCGAAGCCGGGCTCGCAGCTGTAGAAGCCCGAGACCGGGTCGCGGATCTGCGCATACGCCTCGGCGATCTCGCGCTCCTTGCGCTCGTCGATGTCGCGCAGGTAGCCCACGATCATGTCGCGCTCGCCCTCGGCGTTGCGGATGACGCGAGCGCTTATCTGGATCCAGCCGTCTTCGACGAGGCCTGCCACCGAGCCCTTGACCTCGGCGTTTATGCAGCCGTCGGCATCGGCCTCCATCTTCTTGAGGAGCGCGAGGTCGTTGTCCGCGAAGTACTTCCTGGCCAGGGCGTCCCACCACCGGTCGCCCGCCCACACGCCGTCGTCCTCGGCGGAGTTCACGATCTCGAGCGAGCCGTCCGCCACGCGATAGGTGAAGTACACGTCGGAGGACGACTCGATGGCCTGGCGGTAACGCTCCTTCTCCTCCTCGAGCCGGCCGGCAGCGCGGGTCTCCTTGGCCGTGAGGTCGTCGACGACGTCGTGCAGCTCGTTGACCTCAAGGATGCGCGACGGCCTGAACGCAGCCAGGCCCTCGGCCCCGCCGCGCACGCTCTCCATGAGCCGGTAGAGCGGGCGCGTCACATGGCGAACGGCGACGATCATAATCAGAGCGCCGAAAAGCAATGCGCCGCAGGTCACAACAACAATTCGCTGGAACAGCTCAACGCTCGTCCCAAAGACGTCGCCCTCGGGCACAAGACCCACGAGCACCCATTTGGAATGCTCGTAGGGAACACGCCTATCGTAAACGGACAGGTCGCTCTTTACCGCGTAGACCGCTTGGCTGCCGATGTAGGACCCGCTCACGCGGTACAGCCCGTCGTGCCGATCGTCCTCGAGCGCGAACCCGCCCGAGTCGTTGGCCGAGTAGTCGTAGAGCACGCCCTTGCCCGTCACGGTCTCGTAGGTGCCGTCGCCGTTGTCGTACGCGAGGGCGAAGGCCGCCTCGCCGCTATCGGACAGCTCGTCGGTCGAGAAGTAGCTCTTGGCGAGGTAGTCGACCGAGACCTCGATGCCGAGCACCCCGAAGACCCGCCCGTTGGCCCGCAAGGGCACGGAGTAGGTGATCATGACGTGGCCGTCCATCGAGCTGTCCTCGAGGATGAAGGGCTTCGACCAGTAGCCGAGCGCCGCCTCGTCCACGTCGGGGTTGGCGATACCCGCCTCAAGCGGCTTGTAGTAGAAGTCGTCGCACGCGCGCTCGCCCGAGGCCGCGAGGCTGATCGTCGGCGACCAGGAGTTGTCGAGCGCGATGCCGTAGTTCTGTCCCAGGGCCTGGTCGCCGCGCTCGATGATCAGGTCGGAGTCGCTCTGGGTATTCATCGCAGGGTCGGAGTCGCGCACAAAAACGCCCACGTGGCGCGAGGCCGCGCCCGCACCGTCGGTGTTTGCCACCACGAGGAAGATACCGCTCGTCGTGTTGCCCTCTATGGTGCTGAGCAGCTCGCGGTAGACCGTCGATACGTAGGCGCGCTGCGACGAGGCGTCGGCAAGAAACGCGTCGACCGACTGGCCGGACTCGGAGAGCTGCTTTGTCAGCGCCTCTTCGTAGATGGAGGTGTCCTTGCGGATGGCCGCCCACTGGTCCACCATGGCGCTCTCGAGCGCGACCGCGTGGCTCTCGACGGTGCGCGCGTCGAGGTCGACGATGTTCTGCTCCATCCGGGAGCCGGCGCCCGAGATCTGCAGCACGGCCAGGGGCACCGCGGCGACGAACACGACGACGGCGAGAAGGGGCACCAGGATGGCGCGCGACATCGCGACGGGCGTTCTCGGCTTCGCCTCTTCCATGTGCCCTCCTCCCGTCGCTGTCTGTGCATGGCGCTCGCGCAAGGCTTCTGCCTGCGCTTTATTTGCCGTTACTTGCCGTTTATCGCGGTCTGGAGCGCCGCCTCGAAGCTGTCGTACCAAGCCGAGAAGGCGTCATCGGACACGTAGGGCGCCACGGCGTCGGCCTCGCTCGCGCCGCCCGCGACGGCCCCCTCGACGGCCGCGCGGTCGGCCACGGCCTTGTCGGAGAGGTTGTAGTCGAGCACCTTGCGCGCGGCGAAGCCGTTCCTGAAGCAACCGGAGGCGTAGAAGGTCTCCTCGTCAAAGGAGCCGAGGACGACCTTGAGCGTGTCGTAGGTCTTGTTGCTCACCGTGAGGCCGTGGTCCTTGATGGCCGCGTCGAGCGCCTCGACGGTATTGGCCTCCTTAAGAACCGGCAGGTAGGAGGACTGGCAAACAAAGCGCAGGTTGTTCTCGGGCTCGCTGAACCACTTGAGGAACTCGACCGAGGCGTACTCGTGGGCGTCGTCGGCGGAGGTCACGCACATGCCCGCGCCCTGCTGGACGCAGACGCGCTGGCCGCCCTCGACGATGGGCGCCGAGAGGACCTTGTAGCCAATAGGCGTCGAGGTCTCGGCGTCGGGCGTGACCTGATCGGGGAAGTACGTGGCCGAGGCGGTGGATCCGGTGTAGGCCAAGATCTCGCCCGTCTTGACGTCGTCGGAGCGGAACTTGCCCACGCCCTTGAACCAACCGTTGACGTAGGGCACGTAGTAGTTGTCCCAGAGGCGGCGGATGCGATCGCGATCGAGGTTCAAGGTGGCTCGGCCGTCCGAGACGTCGAAGATGTCGACGCCCATCTGCTTCATGCCGATGACGAAGTAGTTGGACATGGAGTCGCGGCCGTAGAACGCGCGGCCGCCGCTCCACTCGTAGTAGGCCTTGGCCGTCTTGACCACGCCCTCGGCGGTGGCGAGGTCGTCGTAGGTGGCGCCGGTGGCCGCCGCGAAGGGCTCCCAATCGGTCACGTCGATCATGAAGGTCTCGGTGGACTTGGCGATGGGCAGCAGATAGAGCTTATCGTCGCCGAGCAGGCAGCCTTCCTTGAGGTAGCCGTCGACGTAGCGGGAGAGCTCGTCGGAGGTGAAGTACTGCCCCACCTCGGCGAGCTTGCCGGCCTGCTGGACGGTGTAGGCGGTGTCGGAGTAGCTGGAAAAGACGTTGGGCAGGTCCTTGGACCCCACGGCGCCCGCGAGCGACTCGGAGATGGCGGCCTCGAGGTCCGAGATGGAACCCAAGGTCTGCGCGTCGACGTAGATGCCCTTCTCCTTGCCCGCGCCGTTGTTGAACTCGGCGACGAGCGCGTCGAAGGCGGCCTGCTGAGAACCGTTGTAGTAGTGCCAAACGGTGACGGTCGTGGGGTTGGAGGGGTCGAGGTCGGCGGTCTTGGCGGCCGTGGCCTGCGAGCCGTTCTGCGCAGACGAGCAACCCGCGAGAAGCGCCGCGCCCGCTGCCGCCGACATACCGATAAACCCCCTGCGAGATAGACCTGCGGTCATCTGCGCACCTCTCCCCCAAACGCAAGATGCAGATGGCTTAAGTATGGACCTCTCGCTGCTAGAACGGGTAGCTCAATCGCCGAGCGGCCCGTCGATAAGACAGGGGCAGTCCGTTTGCGGACAGAGGGGACAGTCCCGCATGTCCGCAAACGGGCAGCCCGTGCGCCTTATCTAGCTCTGGCGATAGTGGGCGAAGAAGTCGGCGAGGTCCTCGAGGGACTCGTGCAGGACCTCCATGCGCGGCAGATAGACGATGCGGAAGTGGTCCGGCT
>CAZEHG010000114.1:0-6440 GCA_964512475.1 uncultured Atopobium sp. | reverse complement strand
TTCGGCGGCCTGTTCGGCTCCGCGCCGGTCATGCCCGTCAACAAGTTCGCCGGCACCGTCCTCGCACACCGCGGCGGCCGCTTCCCCGCGCCGATGAACTCGCTGAAGAATTAGCGGCGGGCATAGAGAGACGCGCTGGGGCGCGGCAGCCTGAGTCAAGGTTGCCGCGCCCTTCTTGCCGGACGGACCGCGACGTTAGGGTACTTCTCGCCAAGTAGCCTAACTATTGAACTATCGACAAAAGCCCAGTTGGCAAGAAGCGCGGGCTTCTTTCCCGGCTGTTAGCCTACTTCTGCGGAAGTAGGCTAACGCGGCGCTCCGCGCGCCCGCTCTAGCCCAAGCAACGTCCGATCCACTGGATGACGTTCTGCTCCGGGGTGCCCGAGCGCTCCGCCAAGACGTGGGCCTGGTCCCAGACCGTCTGGAAAGCCACGTCCTGCACGCCGGGACAGCGGCGGGCGGCCTCCGCAAGGTTGACCTCGGTCGATAAAGCCGTGTCCGGCTGCATGATCCCGCTGCTGATACGCCAATGGGGTGCGACATCGACCCCCGCGCCCGCAGCCGCGCCCGCGTCCAGCAGGTACGTCAGCGGGTCGTACATGGCGATGCGCTCGGCCTGCGTGCGCCCGAATGCGTCGACGAAGCCGTCGTCGAAGTGGAGCGGCACCCCGCCGTGCCCAAAGAGCAGGTTCTCCGGCGAGCCGAGGTCGTCGCGGTCGAACGCCGGCACGGGCTTGTCCGGCCACTTCCGAGCGCGCGCGAAACCGGCAAGGTCGCGGACGCGCGGCCCGCCGTCGGCGTCAAGGTCGACCCAGCCCCAGCCGTCGTCGACGGCCTGCCCCGGATGGTCTTCCAACCAGTCGCGCAGCGATCGCGTGGCCACATCGAGCAGCAGATCGGTGTATTCGTCTTCGCTATAGCCAAGTTTCTGCAGGTAGTCAGGGTAAGCGGCAACCAGTCCAAGGGACCGCTCGAGGTCAGCGCCCTCCCGGCAGAAGCGCCCCATTCCCATCATCGTGTACTCACCCCCATTCAAAGCCAAGCATGCGCCGGGCCACGGCGTCGCCGGCGCAACCACACAAAAGCCCCCGGCTCCGGGAGAGGGCAAGCGGAGCCGGGGGCAGGCCGAATAGCCGAGTAGGGGTTCGGCTAGAGGGTCTTCGCGATGGCCACGAGGATGGAGTAGTACTTGTCCTCGGGCGTGTCGGTGCGGCTTGTCATGACGACGGGGTGTGTGGTGCCGTTGAGCGAGCCGGCGCTCTTGAGCTCGGCAAAGAAGGTCAGGCTCTTGGTAAAGATGTTGCCGCTGGGCAGGTCGGGCACAATGAGCACGTCACACTTGCCGGCGGCCGGGTGGCCGACGCCCTTGAGCGCGGCCGCGGCCGGGTTGACGGCGTTGTCGAGCGCGAAGGGGCCTCCCACGCAGGCGTCGGGCCAGTCCATCGCGGCGATGGCGGCGGCGTCGACCGTGCTGGGGATTTTCTCCTTGACGACCTCGAGGGCGCTGAGCACGCCCACGTTGGGGCGCTCGTAGCCGAGCACGTGCGCGAGGTCGATGGCGTTGCGGGTAATCTGCGCCTTCTGCCCGAGGTTGGGCGAGATGTTCACGGCGCAGTCCGAGATGACCATCATCTTGTTCGCCGCCGGCCACTCCAGCACCGTCGCCTGGGAGAGGAGCTTCCCCGCGGGCAAGAGGCCCGTCTCCTTGTCCAGAATCGCGCGCATGAAGTTGGCCGTCATCATGAGGCCCTTCATGGGGATGTCGGCCTTGTCCTCTCGCACGAGCGCCACGGCCGCGCGTCCCGCCTCGAGCTCGTCGTTGCAGGCGAGAAGTTCGTAGTCGTCCTCGCGCTCCCCCGCCCCTGCAAGCTGCGCGCGGATGCTCTCCACGTCGCCGATGAGCGTGGCCTCGACCACACCGTGGCGGCGGGCGTCGACCACGGCGGCCAGGCCGTCGGGGTCCTGGGCGCACGCGAGCGCGATGCGGACCTTCTTGCCGCGCGCGTCGACGGAGGCGAGAACAGCGCGCTCGATATCCTCGAAGCTCTTGTACAGTTCAGCCATTCTTACCACACCCATTCCGGAACCTGCTGCTCGGGCACGAACTCCTTGAGCTCGATCTGTCCCGAGACAGCCTTGTACGCGTTGATGCCGAGCGACTCCATCTCGCGCTCGCCGGGCATGACGACCACCGGAGCGATGAAGCCCACGCGCTCGGTGATGCGGCTCGTGAGGTACTCGGCGTTGGCCATGCCGCCCGTGAGCACGATGGCGTCGACCTGGCCGCAGAGCACCGAGGCATGAGCCGCGATGTCCTTGGCAGTCTGGTAGCACATGGCGTCGAGCACCTCGGCCACCGGCTCGTCGCCGGCGTCGGCACGGGCCACGAGCGCACGGATATCGGTCGTGCCGGTGTAGGCAAGAAGCCCGGCCTCGCCGTTGATGTGGGCGAGCATCTGCTCGCGGGTGAACTTGCCGGAGTAGCACAGCTCCACCAGCGCGGCCACGGGCACGCCGCAGCAGCGGTTGTTGGAGAAGGTTCCGTCGCCTCCCAGGCCGTCCTGGGCATCGACCATGAGGCCCTTCTTGTGCGTGGCCACGGTAATGCCGCCGCCCATCATGACCACGACGAGATTCAGGTCCTCGTAGGCGCGGCCGACGCTCTCGGCGTAGGCACGGGCCATGGCACGGTGGTTGAGCGCCTGGAACTTGCTCTCGCGGCGCACCTCGGGCAGGCCCGTGTAGCGCGCGAGCGGCTCGAACTCGTCGGTAGTGGGCAGGTCGGTGGTCACAGGGACGGCGTGGTCGGCGCGCTCGCAGAGGCGGTAGGCGATCTCCACGCCCAGGTGGCTCACGTGCGTGCCCCACAGGCAGGAGCGGGTCTCGGCGCGCATGGCCTGGTTGATGCGGTAGGTGCCGCCACACGTGGGCTCGATGTTGCCGCCGCGCGAGCCGATGGCGTCGAGGTCGTCAAGAGCTATGCCGTGGCGGCCCATGAAGTCCAGGACGGCCGCCTCGCGCAGGTCGTACTGCGCCCAGATGTCGGTCCCGCAGGCCGCGATCTCGGCCGCGTCGTGAGCCACGCTCTCGCGCGCGGCGCAGACGTCGTTCTCAAAGTACGCGATCTTTGTGCTGGTAGAGCCAAGGTTGATTGCCAGCACGCGGTAGGTCTTGTCCGACATGGGCACCACCTAGGCGGCCTTCTCGGCGGCGTCCGAGCTAGCGCGCACCCAAGCGTCGAGCTTATAGAGCGCGGGCTGAATAGCCTTCTTGCAGATCAGCATCGCAATAAGCCCAAAGACGCAGTCAATGGCCAAGGTCGCCAGAAGGAACAGATAGAATTTGGTCGGCGTCCCCTCAATGGGCACGTAGCTCTTGCAGAACTGCAGCACGGGCATGTGGCAGATGAAAAAGTACAGGGAGAACTCGCCGATCTTGCCGAAGATGGGCCTATCCATGACCTTCTTGGTAAAGCCATCGTGGCCGCCAACAGCGAAGATGAGCGTGATCGCGACCCAGATGTCGAGGAATATCTCGTCGATGACGTGGTGGCTATCGGTCACCATCCAGAAGATAATCGCGCCGCCCATGAGCAGGTGCAGGATGGTAAGGAGAGTGTGCGCCTTTCCCTCGACCTTCATCTGGCGGTAGCGCTCATAGGGCTTGTAGCAAACCACGCCGAGACAGATGCCCCAAATGCCGTTGACCAGGGTATTGTTGACCAGACCGAAGAGAAGGCCGTCGCGGACATAGAGGTTCATCTCGCCGAGGCACCAGGCACCGCCGACAAGGGCCACGATGGCGGGGGCGATGAAGCCCGTGAACAAATCCTCGTTCCTGGCGAGCAGGTAATACAGGAAGTAGCCCGCAACGAAGATGGCCGAGATATACCACAACGGGGCATTCCAGAGACTTGTTCCGCCACGAAGCGAGGAAAGCACGCCAATGCTGTCGAGGCCAAGGAACTCGGAGATAGAAGTCAGGAAGTTGAGCCCCACATCGGCGATGGTGTAGCTTTCGCCGTTCATGAACATCACGAGCTTGCTCTCCTGACCGGTGAAAGCCCTCAGAACCTCGAGGCAAAAGCCGAGAAGCTCACCGACGATAAACGCCGGCCACAGGCCGAGATAACGGGACTTCATGTAGTCCACGGCCTGCGTTCGAGCCGGCGCGTTCGTGAGGCCGCGACGCTTCTTGCTTTCGTACGACTTCATCATGAGGTAGCCGGTGAGCACCAGGAAGATACCGAGGATGTTGCCCTGCGTAAAGAATGCCTCAGCAAGGCATTTCTTACCACCAGGCCAGAAATTACGCGAATGTCCCCAAAACACGGCCAAAGTCGCAAACACCCGCCAAAAATCAAGCGCATAGTTGCGCTGCTTCTTGGGCTTTGCAATGGCTGCGTTTGCCATTGTTCCCACCTTTCCTTGTATGTCCCGCCGTTGCGCGAGCCGTTTCTATTTGCGAAATAGCCCTGGCCAGGTGAGTTCCGCGTTGATGTTTCTCTATGCGAAACGCTATTTCTTATTGCGAACCATAAATACCACAGCTAGACGCGTTTTAGGGCGAGATTTCTAGAAAAGGCAAGGTATTTCTCGCCAAAGGACGCTGGAACGGGTAGGATGGATGCGTTGCACATAGAGAAACGAGTTTTCGATGGCCGATAAAGACAAAGACAAATACCTCCTCAGCTCCGTCAACAACACGCTGAGGCTCCTGGACGTGCTCGCGGGCGGCAGCTCGATGTCGCTCGCCGAGCTCGCGCGCGAGACCGGCCACGACAAGGCGAGCCTCTTCCGCATGATGCACACGCTCGAGGTCAACGGCTTCGTGGCCAAAGACGCCGACGCGCGCTATTCGCTCGGACTCAAACTGCTCTACCTGGGCGGCTCGGTCGTCGCGCGCCAGGACCTGACCGAAGTGGCACGGCCGCACATGCTCGCGTTCTGCCGGGAGAAGGGCCTCTCGGTCCACCTAGGGCGGCTCTCGGGCACGCGCGTGGTCACGACTGACGTCGAGACGCCCATGAACGACCTGCAGGTCACCGGCCGTGTGGGTATGAGCGCGCGCGTCCACAGCACCGCGATGGGCCGCGCCATCCTGGCCAACCTGCCCGAGGCCGAGGTCGAGGCGCTTCTTCCCAGCTTCAAGTACGTGGCCTACACCGACCGCTCGCTCGCCTCCGCCGACGAGCTGCGCCGGGTTCTCGCGCGCGTCCGCGCCGACGGCTACGCGACCGACATCAACGACCGCTACCAGGGCTTCGGCAGCATCGCGGCCCCCATCTTCGACTTCAGCGGCCGCTGCGTCGCGGCCTGCGGCATCGTCACGCTCGCACGGGCCGTTGAGGAGAACCTCGATGAGTACGCAGGCGGAGTCCGCGAGCTCGCGGCCGCCATCAGCGCCGACTTGGGGGCACCGCGGGAGCACGGCGCGGAGTAGGCGGCCCTACCCCACGCGAACCTGGGCGACGCAGTAGTCCTCGCCGTGCTCCGTGCTGTAGCTCGTCGTGTCGAGCAGGCAGAAGTCGAACACGTCTCCTTGGGCAATAAGTCCCTGGTCGCGCACCCAGGAAAGAAGCTCCGCAACCTGCGGCATGTCGTAGGGCATGCCCCAACGCGCGAGGCAGGCGTAGTCGCCGGCCGGGAGCACGAGCGCATCGGCCGGCGGGCGCGTCCCCTGCGGCACCACGACGAAGGAGCCGGCCCCCTCCAAAGTCCCGGCCTCGACGCTCCGCACGGTGAGCTTGGTACCGAAGCCCGCCACCGCCTCGACGCCCGCCTGGTCATGGAGACGCGCGATGGCCCGCGAGAGCGTCGGGTGCAGCAGCTCGCGAGACATCTGCGGCGCGGGGTACGGCTCGAAGATCACGTGGCGCTCGCCGTATGCGCGCACGCAGGGCGAGCCCTCGCGCCTGTTCTCACGCCAGAAGGCCACCTCCCGATAGAAATCGATGCGTTGGTCGAGGAACTCGCGCTGCTCCTCGAGCCGCGCGATCTTCTCGTCAAGGCGAGCGCGCTGCTCGGGAAGGGCATCCAGCAAGGCGGACGGGTCGTGCGCCGCGACGACCTCCGCCAGCTCGTCCAAAGAGAAGCCCAGCTCGCGCATGGTGCAAATGAGCCGCAGTGTGGGGATCTGCGTCGGAAGGTACAGCCGATACCCCGCCTCCGAGCGCGCGGCCGGCGAGAAGAGCCCGATGCGGTCGTAGTAGATAAGCGCCTGCCGGCTCATGCCGAACATCGACGCCATTTGCGACACGCTGTAGCGCTGCTCGCCAGCCATCAAACCACCGCCTTGCCCTTCTTACGACACCCGCGCCTACCCCGCCCACGGGCGGAACGGCGCGTAGTCGATGCCGAACTGCATGAGGGCCTTGCCGACCACGTGGTCGACCTGCTGCGCCGTCGTCTGGCAGCCATTGTAGAACGTGAGCATCGGCG
>CAZEHG010000113.1:0-6450 GCA_964512475.1 uncultured Atopobium sp. | reverse complement strand
GCAGACCCAGGCGGTTCACCGGGTCCTGGTTCTTGCGGAAGATCGTGCCCTCAAGCCGCCAATCGGACAGGTCGTCCACCGGCGCCGACCAGCACACGTAGTCGTCCACGCAAAACATCGCCGCGCCGAAGCGGTCATGCGAGCCGTAGACGTAGACACGGTCGCCAAAGACGTGCGGCTCACCGTCGGGCACATACTCCCATTCGGGGAGATAAGGGTTGAATACCTGCTGCTTCATGGCCTGCTCCTTGGGCGCGATGGCGCAGGGGCGCACGGCACGCGGGGCACAGAGCGCGACATGCGTCGTTACTTCTGTAATGCTGTTTTCTTCAAGTTAGCATCTTCACGCGGCGAGAAGCGCCCGGAGGCACAAGCGGGCTCTATTCTGCCTTCTTCGGGGTTCTTCTCACTTGCCGTGCGCGTCTCTCTACACCTTTGTAAGGCGCCGCCGTCGGCTCCGGACCCGCGGAGCGCCGCCCCTGAGGCGCTTCTCGTCTGTCACCGTCAAGATACGCGTACTCCCAAAGACGCGCTCCCGCAAAGGACGGGGCGCGCGAACGCGTGAGTGCTCGCAAGCTCCTGGAGTCGCGCAAAGCCCTGCTCTGCTCTTCGAGAACGTCGAGGATACTCATCGCGTTTTCCCGGGCTCGAAAGACGCCGATGGTTAGTATCATCGCGCAGGGCACGCAGATGGCGAGAAGGACAATGCCCGCGATCTCCGCCGCCCCATGCACTCACTTGGCACAGGGGCGGCGGGGGGCCTTCATGTAAACAAGAGCGCTGCGTCGGAAGGGAAGAGGAGTCCGGCGCGGCGCTCTTATGCGATGCGGCCCGCGGGCGGGGGAAGGACACGTCCGCGGGCCAGGGATTTATCAGAGGTGCTATGCCTCGGTCTTGTCCTCGGCGTCCTCAACGGGCTCGGCGCCTGCCGCCTTCTCGCCCTTGTGCTTGGCGAGGTAGACGCCGGATGCCACGATGCCACCAACGAGAAGTGCGTCGACGACTCCTAGCGGGGCCACCCAGTACGGGGTGTAGTCGCGGCTCACGGTCATGGCGCTGGAGTTGGCATAGACGTAGATGATGCGCTTGCATAGGTCGTGCATCATCTCGAGGCCCTTGGCAGAGCCCGTGGTCTTCTCGGTGACGCAACCCGTGCCGTCGTAGCCCGTGACGGACAGCAGCATGCCGGCGCCGGCGCGAACCTGCAGGTCGGGGTCCTCGTACTCGGCGCATCCGAACATGGCGGCATAGCCATCGGTCAGGCACATGGCGTGAGAGCCCCACTCGTTCTTTAGAACGCCGGTGTTGAGCGCCTTGTTGACGGAACACTCCACAGTGCCGATGCGGTTGTAGGCCTCCATGAAGCCGCAAGCGTTGCCCTCCTTGGCGGCGTACTCAAAGCCGCGCAGGTAGATCTCACGAATGGCCTGCTCGTTGCACCAGGTGTACATGCCGCCGCGCTTGTTGTCCTGGTCGTTCAAGGCAAAGTGTTTGGCATAGACGTAGATGCCCTTGGCCTGGCACGCGTTGATCTCGTAGGCTGCCATCTTGCCGGAAAGCAACGGATCCTCGGAGTAGTACTCGGCACAGCGGCCACCAAACGGAGTGCGGTGGATGTCGATGCCGGGCGCATACCAGCCGTTGATGCCGGCAGCCAGGCACTCGTCGGCAACGTGGTCGCCCACCTCGGTGGCGAGGTCGACGTTCCAGGTGGCAGCCGTCACGGGCTCGCCGCAGTACTCGTGGCCGTAGTAGTTGAGGTTGGAGCTGGAGACGCCAGCCGGGCCGTCAACGTCGGTTGCAGCGCCCTTGCCGATGGAGCTGATCTCAGGCGTGCCGTAACCGCAGGCGGAAATCAGGGTGCACATGTCTTCGACGCTCATCTGGTTGACGAGCTTGTCCCAGACCTCGTCGTTCCACTCGGTGTAGTTGGCGACGTCGCTGATGGAAAGGCCATTCTTCTCGTCGGTGGCAACCGGAACCATGGATTTGCAGACGTAGGAGTCATCGTCGTCGTAGGAGACGTCGGAGCCACCGTTGGATGCAAGGATCTGACCCACGACATCCTGCCCAAGAGCGATGTCCATCTTGGTGATGTGAGTGCCCATGGTCTTGGATGGATGGGTTGAGGCCAGCTCGTCGCGCGTCATCCACGGGATGGTGGTGCCAACGTTGCCGTCGCCGGTAGAGACGTTGTCAAACAGGTTGCTGGCTGCGCTGGCGTCGGTGGCGCGCTTGCCGGCGGCGCCCTCCTTGTACACGCGTGCCGAGGAGATCTCGTGGGTGATGGGGTCGCAGCCGTCCTTTACGCTGTGGGAGTCGGTCTGCAGGTAGAAGGTATAGGTACCGGCGTCGGCCACGTAGCACTTCTCGGTCTTGTAGTCGTAGGAGGCCAGATCGTCCACACCCATCTTGAGGGTCACGGTCTCGGAGGAGCCGGGCTCAAGCGCGCTGGTCTTGGCAAAGGCGCCCAGAACCTTGGCGCTCTTGTCGACGCCGCCCTTGGTGTAGGGGGCCGCGTAATAGAGCTGCACAACGTCCTTGCCGGCCACGGAGCCAGTGTTGGTGACCTTGACCTTGACCTCGATGTCGCCGCCCTGGTTGCCAAAGCTTGAGGACTCCACGGACCAGTCGAAGGTGGTGTAGGAGAGGCCGTAGCCAAACGGGAACTGGACGGTCTTGTCGTAGTCGATAACGCCCTCCGCGTCGGCGGTCTCGAAGTAGCGGTAGCCCATGAAAATGCCCTCGGGGTACCAGATCATGCCACCGTCAACCTCGTTGTTGAAGCCCTTGGAGCTCTGGTCGAAGTCGGAGTAGTTGTTGTAGGTGCCCGCGGTGCAGGTGTAGTAGGTGGGGTTGGACTCGACCTCGTAGGGGAAGATGTCCACCAGGTGACCGGAGGGACAGACCTCGCCGGTGATGATCTGGGGCAGGGCCTTGTTGCCCACGGCGCCGGGAGCGCCCACCCAGATGGCGGCGTTGACGCCCTCGTCCTCAAGGAAGCCCAGCTCCATGGGGTTGGAGCTGTCGAGAAGCACGATGACGTTCTTGAAGTTCTGCTCGGCGTAGTCGAGAAGGGCGCGCTCGGTGTCCTGGAGCTCCAAGTAGTGCTTGTCCTCGTCACCGTTGGTGTAGGTGCCCATCTCGATGGGCAGGTCGCCGCCCTCGCCGCCGGCACGGGAAAAGACCACGACGGCAGTGTCGTTGTCAGCCGCAGCGGCGTCGAGCTTGTCCTTGTAGGTGTCGATCGGCTGGTCGAGGATGTTGTAGTCGGCGCCCTGCATGTTGAACATGCCGCCGGCGTCGTTGTCACGGGTCTGCTCGCTCGCCAGGTAGTCCTCGTAATACTTCTTGAGCGTGGAGTCCACGGTAAAGCCGCCCTGCTCAAAGGCCTCGAAGAAGTTCACGAGGTCGTCGGAGCCGTCGGCCTGGGCAACGGAGCCGGCGCCGATGTAGACGGGGTCGATGGCGGCGTATCCCATGAGGGCGATCTTGCCGGCAGACATGGGCAGCAGGCCGTCGTTCTTCAGCAGGACGGCGCCCTCCTGCTCCACGCGCACGGACAGCTCGCGGCCGCGCTCCTTGGCCTCCTCGGCGGAGTATTCGAGATTATCGCTGCTGACCTTGGTGAACGTGCCAGACCACCAACGGGTGATGACGTTGCGGAAGTAGTACGCGGCACCGTTGATGCCCACGCCGGCCACGGCCGCGGCCGCGCCTCCGGCCGCAACAAAGCGGCGCCTGGTGATGTCCTTCATGCTTGCTCTCCCTTCCTCGGGACGGCCCCATGGTCGCCCTCTTCTTCACGTCGCATCTTCGGCGCGCACGGCACGAACGGCCGCCCTCGTTGCGTGAAATGCAGCCGACCGCGCACGAAATGAATTCATTGCATTTGGCGCCAGCGGCCATAATTGAGGCAGGGAAAGAGGAGGTACCAGGGAAGATGGAAGAGATCAGGATCGCAATCTGCGAGGACGAGGAGCAGGTCATGGACCTTCTCGTCCAGTCGCTCAAGATGAGCTTTTCCGCACAGGGGGTAACGGCGCACTTCGAGCGCTACGCGCAGGGCGCCGACCTTCTCGAGAAGATCGAGGAGGAGTCCGGGCGCTATGACGTCTACTTCCTGGACATCGAGATGCCGGGCATGAACGGCATCGAGCTCTGCCGTCGCGCACGGGCGATCATCCCCGAGGCGCTTGTCGTCTTTATCTCCAACAAGGAGGAGCTGGTCTTCCAGTCGCTTGAGGTGCAGCCGTTCCGCTTTGTGCGAAAGAGCCACTTCGTGGAGGAGCAGGAGCGCACCGTGCGCGCCATCGTGCGCGAGCTGGGGCGCCACCACGAGCGATACGTGCACCTAGAGGACACGCGTCTGGGCCGCTCCATACGCGTCGACGTGAACGCGCTCTCGCTGGTCGAGGTGCGCGGACGCGACTGCCACTTCACAGTGGGCGGAGAGGAGCTCACGATCCGCTGCCGCCTGCAGGACGTCGAGGAGCTGCTCGAGGGCCATGACTTCCTGAAGCCGCACCGCAGCTACCTGGTCAACGCCAACGCCATCCGCAGCGTCGGGCGCGCGGAGGTCACGCTCACCGACGGCACCGAGGTGCCCCTCAGCCGCAACCGCGCCAACGAGGTCCGCGGGCAGTTCATGAACATCGTGCGAGAGGAGCTGTGATGCAGGCCTATGACCTTCTCGCCCAAGCGCTCGCCGCGGCCGCCGGCCCGGCGATGTTCGTTGCGACCGCAGCGGCGCTCGGGTTCGGCAAGGGCGTGCAGGAGCGGCGTGGCGGGCACGTGGGGTCCATCGTCATCGGGACGGCGCTCATTCTTGCCGGGTCCCGGGCCATCGAATCGTTGATGCAGCCGTGGAGCCGCTACGCGGCAAGTCTCGTGCTCATCTGCGCCGTTGGGGTTGGATACGCGCTGCTCGTGGCCAAGGGCAACCCGCTGGCCAAGATTACGATGTTTGTGACCTGCACGTTCGCGCTGTTCTTCTCGCGCTCGACCATCACGGCGGCCTTCGAGTACCTGCAGTCGAGCGGGGCAATGGAGCAGTCCGAGACAACGCTGCCGTTCTACGCCGCGCTCTACGCCTCCTACGCCCTCATCTCCCTGCTCTTTGCGCGCCACCCTCTAAAGGGCACGGCGGCAATCCCCGCCCACGTGTGGACGCTGCTCATCTGGTCTCCCATCACAATCGCAATCATCTCGCAGTTGCAGACCTACCTGTACGGCAGCGGCAAGACAAGCTCGGCTACCCTCAGCAACGTGCTCTTCTCCTTGTTGGGACTTGTTGCGATCCTGCTCATCTACGCCATGGCGCAAACGGTCTCCGCCGCTTTTCGTGACGTCATGGACCGAGACGCCATGAACCAGCGGCTGCAGCTGACGCTTGACCATGTGGAGCGCTCGGCAGCCGTGACCGAGCAGGTGCGCCGCGACAAGCACGAGATGAAGAACATCCTGTTCTACTTGCAGTCGCTCGCCAAGTTCAAGCAATGGGAGGAGCTCGAGTCGTTTCTCGATGCCGAGCAGCGCCACTTCGACCTCATGGAGGAGTACCACACAGGCAACCCTCTGATGGACTACCTGCTTACGCAGAAGGCGGCCGAACTGCGTGCCGGCGGCATTCGCGTCTGCTTCGAGGTGGTCGTCCCGCCCGAGCTCCCGTTTGAGGAAAAGAACCTTCTGGGGCTTCTCTCGAACCTTCTGGACAACGCCGCCGAGGCCAGCCACGCTGAGCCCGTCGGCGAGGCTGAGGTACAGCTCTCCATGCGCGTGGCGCGCGGCTTTCTGTCCATCAAGGTGAGCAACCGCTGCTCGACGGACGTACTGGCTAAAAACCCACGGCTTCGTACCACCAAGCGCAACCGACGCGACCACGGCGTGGGCCTGCGAGTGGTGCGTTCGGTCACCGAACGCTACGACGGCTCCTTCTCCACGACCATGGACTGCGGCTACTTTGTGGCCCACGCCCTTCTCGCGATGCCCGAGAAGTAAGGGCGATTTGGGCCCGGGCCGTCTTCTCGCCGCGTGGGTCGCGGCCTACATCCAACCCGCACGCAACAAAGCCTGCGTTTTGGTCAATTTGAAGCCCGATTTTGACCTAAAACGCAGGCTATTCGTTGAGTCCCCCGCCATGCCGGTCCTATCGCGCCGCGAGATAGACCATGGCAAAGCCAACGAAGCCCTTCGGCGAGAAGCTCGCGCCAAACAGAAGCACCGTGGAGACCGTGGCCGCGATGGGGCTCCGACATCCTCGGCAAAGAGGCGCGAGGCGAGGCTGCGTCGGCAACGCCCTGCAGGTAGAGGGCATAGCTGGCAGACGTTTCGCCCAGCACGCGAAACGCCAGCGCCGCAACCGCGGCGCCTACTCGGTGGCCGTGTCCGCCTCATCGACGACGGCGAGCCCCTGGGTCTCGCGGATCTCGGCGATCATGTCGATGCGGC
>CAZEHG010000112.1:0-6470 GCA_964512475.1 uncultured Atopobium sp. | reverse complement strand
GGCTGGGGCGCCTGGCCGCGCAGGGCGCACGACATGAGGTGCATGAGGTAGAGCGCGTCGGTGCTGAGCTGGTCGGTCATGGGGTCTCCGGGGGTTGGGGTCGGGCGGCGGGTGCGGGCGGTGGGTGCGCGGGCGGCGGGCGGCGGGCGCGGGCGGTGGGTGCGGGGCGCCCGTAGCGGCGGCGCATCGCCCTTCTCTATGGTACAGACCACGTCCGATTGCGACGCGCCGGGCGGACACCGGCAGCGAATCTCCCGAGCAGGCCCCGCCTTTCTCCCAACCCAGCGGGCGTTTCTCCCAAAGTCGAGACAAAATTGGGTCCCGGTCGACGAAGGCGTCCTCGTCAGGCTCGGGGCCGGAAGAAAGACGCGGTACGTGCGATCGGACACCGTGGGCTAGGCTTTACTTCTGCGTGCCGGCGGCGCGGGCGGATCGGTCATGCGGGCGCTCCTCGACCTTCTCGGCCTCGGCCTCGACGTCGCGCTCGATGCGCTTCTCGACGTCGTGCCCTTCTCGACGCCCTTCTCGGTCGACGAAGAGCACAAGGAATGCGACGGTTTGGAGCGCCGGGGCCAGGAGGATCGTGCGCGTGCCCAGCAGCGGGCGGAACCAGTTGCCCAGGACGGCGCCGAGCACGAACATCACGATGACGAAGTAGCTGAGCAGGCCGGTATTGAGGGTCTTCTTGTCCTTCTCGTGGAACCAGCTGACGATGGACTGCGTGCCGCTGCGCAGATTGCCGATGCACATGGTCGTTGCCAACGCACGGCCGTGGAACTTGCGGAACGCCTGGACCTGGATGCCGCAGGCGAACGACGTGAGGCAGTTGGCCCACAGGCTGTGGCCCTCGGGGATGGCCGCGACGACGCCGAGGATGAGGATCTCGGCGATAAGGGCGATTTGCCGCCAATGGAGATGCCGCTCGCGCGCCACGATCTTGATGGAGTGGCAGAGCGCGATGCCAGCGGCGAAGCACACGACGGGGACGCCGTAGTGCAGGCACTCTATCCAGCGGCCGGCGGCCAGGTGGACGCCGAAGAGGAGCATGTTGCCGGTCTGCGCGTTCGCGAAGACGTGATCGCGCACCAGGTAGGAGTACGCGTCCATGATGCCGCCCGACAACGCGAGAAGGACAGCGAGCTCCAAGGACTCGGACTCCTGCTTCGCATGGATCATGTGGTGCGGCTCCTCCCGGCGGCATGGCTTGTTTGCTCCATTGTCGCAGCGGGGCACGAGGCGCCGGCGTTGGCGGCGGGGGTCGATTCAGAAAGGTAACACGGGCCGTCCGGGCGGGCGGCAGGGCGGGCGGGGCCGGGCGGGGGTCGCCCGAGTTCGGAAGGCTTCCAAACTTGCGAGGACTTCTTGGCAAGAAGTGCGCAGGCGCTTTACCTGCTAATATACGAAACTTAAGCGAAGTTCGGAAGGCTTCCGAAGTTTGGAAGCCTTCCGAACTCGGAGAGGCGGGCGGGGAGCGCGAGGCGGGCGGTGCGGGCTCGGAGGAGGCGGGCGGGGGGGGCTCGGAGGAGGCGGGAGGCCCGCCCGTCGCTAGCGGCTGCGGGCCTTGAGGGCGCGGGCGATCTCGCGGTCGACGTCGCGGCGGGCCATGTCATCGCGCTTGTCGTAGAGCTTCTTGCCACGGCCGAGGCCGATGGCGAGCTTGACGCGGTTGTGCTCGTCGAAGTAGAGCTCGAGCGGCACGAGCGCCGTTCCCTTTTGGCGGAGCTTCCCGTCAAGATAGTCGATCTGCTGGCGGTGAAGGAGCAGCCTGCGCTTGCGGTCGGGGTCGACGTTCCACACACCGCCGTTGGAGTACGGGTGGATATGGACGCCGTGCAGCCAGCACTGGCCGCCGCGGATGAGACAGAACGCGTCGGTGATCTGGCTCGCGCGCTCGCGCAGGCTCTTGACCTCGGTGCCCGTGAGCTCGATACCCGCCTCGAACGTCTCGTCGATAAAGTACTCGTGGCGGGCTGAACGATTGCGGGCGATGGACTTCTTCTCGGGCTTGCCCTGCTTGGCGCCGGGTTTGCCGCCCGACTTGGCGCCGGAAGCAACAGGCACGGACTTCTTTGCCATGACTAGTTCACGCTCCTTGCGGCCGACTCGGCGTCGACGGCGACACCTGTCCTGGACGCGCCGGCGAGCTCCTCAGCCTCGGCAGCCTGGATCGCGCGGAGAAGCGACATCGCCGCCGGCTCGCCCACAAGGTCGCGGGCGCGCAGCGTGAAGCTGGTCGCGTCGTTCTTCTCGCCGGCGCGGGCGGCGTTGGATGCGCAGATAAGCAGGCAGGCGGCCATCTCGGCATTGGCGCCGGCAGGCAGACCCTCGGCGGCAAGAAGTGAGCGCGCCTCGGACTCGGAGACGCCCGCCGGGTCGCGATCCGTACCGGCGGCCTGATCGAGCGCCGCGTCGAGGGCGCCGTCGCGGACGTCGAGCGCCTGTGCGGCGCGCAGGCAGGCAGCCGCGACCTGGGGCTTCTCGCTTACTTGGAACCAAGCCGAGAAGTTGACGAAGGCGCGCGCGAGGTGGCGCGGCTCGCTCGCACGCTCGAAAACGGAAAACGAAAGACCTAGGTACTCCTCCATATTGCCGTCGATCTTGTAGAGGTCCGCGAGGTTCAGGCGGCTCCCGCAGTCCATGGGGTTCCAGCGGATAGCGGACTTGAGCGCCGCCTTGGCCTCGTCGTAGTCGCCTATGTGGACATTGGCAAGCGCAAGGTCGCTGTACAGGCGGTCGAGCGGCTCGCCGACGTCGCGCAACTCGCGCGGGTCACCCTCGACGCGGCGATAGGCAAGCTTCTCGAACGAAGTCGGAAAGCTAAACCACTGCACCGCCTCGGTGGCGGCGCAGTTCTTGTCGACGTACTCCTCGGCGTCCTCGGCAAGGCGGCGGAGAAGCTCGGCGGCGGCCTCGTCCTGGCCCTGGAGCATATAGCCCTCTGCCTGGGCAAGAGCGTCGGCGAGCTCGGTCTGCGGTTCGTTCATGGGTCCTCCAACCGGCCAGGCCGGCGCGATAGATGTTTTTCACTCTGCTGATGATACCCCGCCGCGGTTTGGCTCGCGCCCGTGCGAAGGCAGAAAGGCCTGGGCAAAGGCCGAGCGAGGCCCTGAGGGCCTGTTTGTATGCGGCTGCGGTATTTTGAAGCGCTTCATAATGCCGCTTCAGAATTAGGTTGCGCGTATTGTGTATCCTATTTTGAGTTCGGCGAGTATCCGTTCGATATTTGGGTCGTTTAGGCAGGAAAACTATCCTGATTGGGCCTTGCTACTCGGCAAGTTCAAATAAGGTTACGCAATACGCGCGTTATTACTCTGACGACCGCTTCGGAAGCTTGAAATCGATGCGCCCGCGGGGGATATCGACCGCCGCAACCTCCACGACCACGCGCCGGCCCAGCCCCCAGACCTCGCCCGTGGCCTCGCCGGTCAGGGTCATGCGCTTTTCGTCGTACACGAACCACTCGTTGCCGAGGTCGCGGACGGAAAGAAGCCCATCGGCGCAGGTATCGTCAAGGCAGACGAAGAGGCCGAACCGCTCGCACCCCGAGACCACGCCGGCCGCGCGCTCACCGATCCGCGAGGCATAGAGCTCGGCCATCTTCACTTTCTGCGACTCGCGGGCGGCCGCGTCGGCAGTACGCTCCATGGTCGAGCAATCCGAGCATAGCTGCGGAAGCACTCGGTCGACCGCGCGCTGCTCGGGGCAGCCGTCCTTTCCGGCGAGGTGCGCTTTAAGCGCGCGGTGCACGATGTCGTCGGGATAGCGTCGAATCGGCGAGGTGAAGTGGCAGTAGGCCTGCGCGCCGAGCGCGTAGTGGCCGTCATTGCGCGGCAGGTAGATGGCCCTTTTTTGTGCACGGAGCAGCAGCGTGTTCGCCAAGTACTCGCCACGGGTGCCGCGGGCACGTTCCAGAACGGCCCGGATGGCGCGCGGCTCCCCCGCAAGCACCGCCGCGGCGTCGCCCGGCTCGAGCAGCCCGAGCTCATCAAGCGGAGCGATCGTGGCACGAAGGTCATCTGGCGACGGCTGCTCGTGCACGCGATAGGCTGCCGGAACCTCGGCGTCGGCCAGGATCTTTGCCACGCACTCGTTAGCCAGGAGCATCGCTTCCTCGACAAGGCCCGTGGCGCGGGTTCGGTTGCGCACGCGCACGCCGGTCGGACGGCCGTTGGCGTCGAGCACGACCTTTGCCTCGCGCGTCTCGAAGTCGATGGCGCCGCGCGCGCGACGGATCCGTTCGCGAAGGGCGCGGATTCGGTCGAGGACGCCGATCATCCGCGCCGCGTCGTCGGCTTCCGCCGGGTCAACCATGTGCAGGTCAGCAGCCTCGGCTCGGCCTTCGAGCAGGGCATCCACGTCGTCGTAGCACAGCCGGCCGTTCGAGCGGATGGCCGACGCGCACGCCTTCGCGCGAATCACGCGACCCTGCGCGTCCAGACGCATCCGCACCGTCATCGCCAGGCGGTCCTCCCCCGGACGCAGCGAGCACACGTCGTTGCACAGGCGCTTCGGGAGCATCGGCACCACGCGATCCACGAGATACACCGAGCAGGTCCGCACGCGAGCCTCGAGGTCCATGGAAGAGCCCCACGGCAGGTAGTGCGTGACGTCGGCGATGTGGACATCCAGGTCGAAGCCGCCGTCCTCTCGCTCGCGGGCGCCGACCGCGTCGTCAAAGTCGCGAGCATCGAGCGGGTCGATGGTCACGCACATGACGTCGCGCAGGTCGGCGCGGCGCGCATCCGACGCGAGGGCGCCGGCCACGTCGGCTCGGACTGCTTGCGCCTGCTCGAGCGTTGCGGGGCTGAACTCGGTGGCGATGCCGTGGCTCGCGATCACGGACTCGATGTTCATGTCGAGCTCATCGGCCGAGCCCACGCGTCGGTCGAGGGTCACGACCGCGGCGGTGTAGCGCGTCGGGTACTCGACGATGCGCGCCGCGACGATGTCGCCGGGCTCGACGCCCAGGCGCTCAGGGCTCTTGTCCTCGGGAAGGACAAAGAAGTCGTGGTTCAGGCGGTTGTCCAGCGGCACAACGGCGCCCAGCGGGCCGGCGAGCTCGAAACGCCCGAGCAAGCTGCGGGTCGCGCGGTTGAGCACCGCGTCGACAACGGCGCGCTTCGCGCCCGTGCGCTTGTCGCCGACGAGAAGAACGCTGACCTCGTCGCCGCTCATGGCCTCGTGCATACCCGAACGGACCACCTCGAAGCTGCCCTCGGCCGTCTCCACAGAGGCCACGCCCGGGCGCAGCACGCGCAGGGTGCCCGTGATCGCGCGACGCTGCTTTCGCGGCCCCTTGGCGGAGCCGCGGCGAGTATTTCCATGGTGCGGGCGCTTTCGGGCCATCGCTTCTCTCCTTCGTTGGCGCGAGATTCAGGGCGCGCGGGACGGGACGAGGCGGCCCGCCTCCATACAGCCGCGGGCCCGGCCTGCCCCCACATGATAGAACGGGGGCGCCGCGGCTACGACGCCCCCGTTCGAATTCGTTTCTTGCTAGCCGGCGGTGCGCTAGACCTTGAGGTAGCGGCGCATGGCGATGGCCGAGCCGAACCAGCCGATGACCACACCGATGGCAAGAAGCCCCACCGAGCAGGCGATCATCGTGCTCGACGAGATGGTGAACGAGAGGAACTGCATGCTCGACGCGAGCTTGGGCAGCAGCGCGTTCATGCCAACGATGAGCACGACGATCGCGAGTACAGCGCCGATGATGGCCTCGAGCGTGCCTTCCAGGATGAAGGGCCCCTTGATGAAGCCGTTCGACGCGCCGACCAGGCGCATGATGCCGATTTCGCGGCGACGGGCCGTGATGGCCAGGCGAATCGTGTTGTTAATGAACACGAACGCGACGAAGGTGAGAAGCGCGACGAGCACGATCGCGGCGATGCGAATGTAGTTCGTGACGCTGAAGAGCTTCTCGACCGTCTCGCGGCCATAGTTGACGTCGGAGGACGGGCTGTCCTTGGAGTCGCAGATGGCGGCGAAGTCGGCGTCCTCAACGATCTTGGTCGCGGTGGACTCGACCTCCTGGGGGTCGTCGAGCTTGATGACCAGCGACGCGGGCAGCGGGTTCTCGCCGTCGAGGGCGCTGATGGCGTCGCTCGCGTTGCGGTTGGACATCTGGTTCTGGTACTGCTCGAGGGCCTCTTCCTTGGTGCGGACAGTCACGCTCTCGACGTTGTCCCAGCCCTGGACCTTGGTGGCGAAGGCCTGAATCTTCTCGTCGGTCGCGTCGTCGGAAAAGAACGCCTGGATGGTGACCTCGTCCTCGACGGAGCCGATCATGTTGCTGATCAGCGCGGAGCCGAGCACGAAGACTCCAATGATAAAGAGCGAGAGGAAGATGGTCACGACCGCACCGAGGACGGTGGTCCAGTTGCGGCGGAAGTGCTGTCCGACCTCGCGGAACGAATAGCCGATGTTAGAGGGCGCCATAGTAGCCGTAGCCTCCCTTCTCCTGGTCGCGGACC
>CAZEHG010000111.1:0-6533 GCA_964512475.1 uncultured Atopobium sp. | reverse complement strand
GGCCTGCCGATTACCGTCGATGACGACCTGATCTACAACACCAAGGCCGGCCTCATGGGAGCGCTTGCGGGCATCGGCGACTCCATCGACTCCGGCACCGTCCAGTACATCTTCATTGCCATCGCGCTTCCTTGGGCGCAGGCAGGCTCCGCGCTCGGCGCCCTGTTCCCGTTCATCGCGTTCTCGCTCTACCAGCTGATCATCGGCTACTACTTCGCGCAGCTCGGCTTCGGCCTCGGCCGCTCCGCTGCCAACGAGCTCGTCGGCTCCAAGATGCAGGGCATCATCGAGGGGCTCTCGATCCTCGGCCTCTTCATGATGGGCATCCTCGCGGCTAGCTATGTCAAGGTCTCCTCTCCGCTCGCGTTCAGCCTCTCGGGCAAGGAATTCGTCATCCAGGACATCCTCGACAGCGTCCTGCCGGGCCTGCTTCCGCTCCTGACCGTCGGCGGCGTTTACGGCTACTTCGTGAAGAAGGGCCTGAACGTTACCAAGGCACTTCTCGGCCTGACCGTCATCCTCGGCGTCCTTGCCGCGTTCGGCATCCTCTAACCCTTTGAAATATGGAGAAACACCATGGGACAGGTTGTACTCGCTCGCGTCGACTCCCGTCTTATCCACGGGCAGGTTATGACGACCCTTTCTAAGTCCGCCGGCGCCACCGCCATCTTCGTCGCCGACAACACCTCCGCCCACGACGACTTCATCAAGAGCGTCATCCTGGGCTCCGGTTCCCGTACCGGCCTCAAGTGCCGCGTCCTTAAGGAGGACGGTGCCGTTCGCTACTGGAACGACCGCCAGTACGACGACTACAAGGTGATCCTGCTCACCAAGTCCATCGAGGTCATGGCAGACATCATCAAGGGCGGTGTGCCCATCAAGACACTGAACCTCGGCGGCCTCCCGGCGCGTCCCGGCCTGACCGAGATCATCAAGGCCGTTCACATCAACCGCGCCCAGTACGACCTGCTCTGCGAGCTCGAGCGCGACTACGGCATCGACATCTACTTCCAGGCTACCCCGTCGCTTCCCAAGGTCACGCTCAAGGAAGCTGCGAAGATCATGGAAGGGGTTACGGAGTAATGGTCGGCATTCTCGTTGTGAGCCACGGCAAGATGGCCGCTGGCATGCTCGACACTCTCGGGATGGTCATGGGCGAGGCCGAGAAGCTCGACAGCGTCTCGCTCGTTATGGGCGAGGACTACGACCTCTTTGAGTCCGAGATCACGAACAAGCTGCGCGCCCTCGACGACGGCGACGGCGTCCTCGCGCTCGTCGACCTCTTCGGGGCCTCTCCGTTCAATGTTACGCAGAAGGCGGCTCACGCGCTCGAGCCCGAGGGTGTGAAGGTCCGCATCGTCTCGGGTATGAACCTCGGCATGCTCGTGGAGGTCTCCTCCACGCGCGTCGGCTCCACGCTCGAGGACCTTGTGGAAACGGCCATCGACGCCGGTCGCATGGGCATCGATGAGCCTGCGGGTGCCGTCGCCGAGGACGACGGCGACGACTACTAGCCGCGAATGACGCGGGCGCTTCCTTGGGGGAGGGCGTGCCTGCAAAGGGAAGGGAGTTGGGCATGACGAAGAAGGAGCTCTATATCTTCGACTTCGATGGGCTGCTCGTGGATACTGAGCGCGTCTATCGCGAAGGCTGGCGGGCGACCTTCGACAAGACCGGGCTCGATATGCCCGACTCCGAGCTCGAGGGATGGGTTGGGAAAAGCATCGACTATACGAGCGCCCGAGTCGCGGAGCTCTTTGGGGACCCCGGCCTTTACCAGCGCCTTTACGCGCTGCGCGAGGAATACGTCTACGGCGTCATCGCCGACGGCGGCGTTAGGGCCAAGCCCGGCGCCGTCGAGGCCCTGACCGCCGTGCACGAGGCGGGAATCCCGATAGCGGTCGTCTCGTCCTCCCTGCGAAAGCGTGTCGAGGCAATCGCTAGCAAGCTCGGGATCCTCGGCCTCATCGATTTCATCGTCGCTTCTGAGGATGTGGAGCGCCGAAAGCCCGATCCTGAGCCGTACCAGAAGGCGCTCGACAACTTCGCGTGCCCCGCTTCGGCGGCGATCGCCTTTGAAGACTCGCTGACGGGCAGGTCCGCCGCGGCCGCGGCCGGAATCGACGTTTGGCTCGTGCCCGACAAGAGCTCTCCCGCGTTTGAGGTGCCCGAGGGCGTGAACCATGCCGACGACCTCGGAATCGTCCTCGAACTTCTGGGTTTGGAGCGGAAGGAGGGCTGCCGTGAGGACGCCTGAGCAGCAGCCCTACGTCGAGCCTGAGGATCGCGAGACGTGCGTGAGCGATCTTGTGCTGCGTTACGGGGTGATCTTGGGGAAGAGGTTCACCCGTGGGCAGAAGCGGCGGTTCCTGGCCGCGGCGGCGCGGCAGTTCCAGCTCTGCGGCTTCGGCGCCGCCCTTGAGGAGGACAAGCGCTCGGTCAAGGCGGCGGGCGCAAAGAAGTTCCTCAACTTGTATGCGGGCGACATCCAGAAGGCGGACGTCGTGTACGTCACGTACTCCGACACCCCTGCCGCTTCGTTTCCGAGCCGCCCGGCGAAGGCCTTCGAGGCGGGGTTCCGCGCCCAGGACCTCTGGGTCTCCATGGCGGGGCTCGCGGCGATCGTTGCGGCTACGGCGGCACTGATTTGGAGCTTTGTGTGGCCTCGACTTGCCGTCTCTGGTGTCCTGAGCCTCTGGGGTGTCCTCTTCGTCGCCTGCTGCGCCGGCACGCTGGCGGTGGTGACCAACTGCCGTGAAGGCTTTGCCAAGCGGGACAACATGGTCAGGAACTCCTCGAGCTTGCCTGTTCTCTTCGAGCTCGCCCATGAGGCGCGGTCGGAGGGGCTCGACCGCAAGGTTGCGTTCGCCCTGGTCGACGAGGGCTGTCGGTCCGAGCGCGGAATCGAGATGCTTCGCGAGCGCCTGGGCCGGCGTCGTCCACGGCTTGTTTACGTCGATTCGCTCGGGTCCGACGGCGAGGTCGTGTGTCTTACGAACTCCCGGTGCCCCGAGGCGTGGAAGGGCTCGGTCCGCATTGAGCGCCTGGACGCGCCGCGCCGCAAGAAGTTCGGGGATTACCTGGTCTGCGCCGGTCATGTGTGCGATGGCGGCGAGGTCCTTATCGACGCCTCGAGTGAGGTTACCGCCCAGAGGATTTTTGACCGGGCGGGCGCCCTTCTGTGCCTGGCGAAATCGCTTTAACCATCTACCTGCATAAAACACTCAATTGATATCTGTTCATTGGGGGAACTATGTCGACGGAATACATGAACAAGAACGGCTTCTACGAGAACCTGCACGCAACGGGCGTCGTGCCGGTTGTCATTCTCGACAAGGTCGAGGACGCGGTGCCGATGGCCCATGCGCTCATCGCGGGCGGCCTGCCTGCGGCCGAGGTCACCTTCCGTACCGAGGCGGCCGCTGACTGCATCCGCGAGATGTCCCAGAACTGCCCCGACATCCTCGTGGGCGCCGGAACCGTTATCAACGTCGACCAGGCAAAGCGCGCCGTCGACGCGGGTGCCAAGTTCATCGTGAGTCCCGGCTTCGATCCTAAGACCGTCGACTGGTGCCTCGAGCACGAGGTGAACGTGATGCCCGGCGCCGTCACGCCCAGCGAGATCATGGCGTTGATCGAGCGCGGCGTTCGTGTGACGAAGTTCTTCCCCGCGAACCTTTATGGCGGGATTCCGGCCATGAGCGCGCTGGCGAGCGTCTTCGTTGGCCACCGCTTCATGCCCACCGGCGGCGTCAACCCTCAGAACGTGAACGACTATCTCTCCAATCCTGCGATTATCGCCGCGGGCGGCACCTGGATGGTGAAGCCGAAGCTCTTTGCCGATGGCGACTTCTCGCAGGTGGAGGCCCTGGCCGCCGAGGCCGCGAAGGCCGTTCGCGTCAACCGCTAGAAACTCGGCCAATCGAAGGCATGCCTCAGGGAAGAGGAGAAATCACCATGTCCAACCAACCTCAGCTCGATTCCGCGATCAAGTTCGGCGCCGGGCGCGTCCGCTGTGAGCGCGGGCTCATCCCTCAGCTCGGCGAGGAGTTCGCGCGCCGCGGCAGAAAAATGTTCATCGTCGCAGGCCCCAGGTCCTGGGATGCCGTCAAGGACGAGCTTGTGCCGAGCATGGAGGCCGCAGGCGTAGGCTTCCAGCTTGAGATCTATACCGGCTGGTGCTGTTTCGAGGGCGCCCGGGAGCTCGCCGGCAAGGCGGAGGCTGCCGGCTGCGACGAGGTCGTCGGCGTCGGCGGCGGCAAGATCACCGACCTCGCCAAGGCTGTGGGCGAACTCGCGGGCCTCGGCACCATCAACGTGCCTACGAGCGCCTCTTGCTGCGCGCCGTTCACTTGCATGAGCGTTATGTACACGGCTGAGGGGGGCAAGCTCAAAAGCTGGCGCTTCGATCACGAGATCGACGGCGTCTTTATGGACATGGACGTTATCGCCGCCTGCCCGATCCGCTACAACGCGGCCGGCATCCTCGACGCTATGGCAAAAAAGATTGAGATGCTCAACGGCCAGCCCGAGATGCACCTGGAGGACACTCCGATTGATGTCTTCTCGGCATACAACATGGCGTCTTTCACCTACGACATCCTGGCGACGGAGGGTCTGGAGGCGATTGAGGACAACCGAGCCGGCAAGGCGAGCAAGGTTCTCACCGACGTTGCCTACACCAACGTGATCACCACGGGCGTCGTCGCCAACACGACGAAGAGCTTCCGTCAGTCCGAGCTCTCTCACGTGATCTACGACGGCGTCCGCACGCACTTCACGCACGAGGCCGCCGACGCCATCCACGGCGAGATCGTGGCGATCGGCCTGTTCTGCCAGCTGTACTTCAACGGCCTGAAGGACAAAGAAGACGAGTTGCGCGAGTTCATGCGCAGGATGGACCTGCCGCTCACCCTCGGCGAGATCGGCATCGAGCCCAGCGAGGAGAACCTCATGACCATTGAGGAGTACATCGTCAATTCTCGTCACTACAACTCCGACGACCCCGCCGATCGCCAGCGCCTGCACGAGGCCGTGCTCGAGATGGCGTAGACCCAACACATAAATGGTTTAGACATCACAACGAGAGGAGTGCTTACAAATGGAGCGCGCAATCGACAAGCTTGAGCCCTTCCAGAGGGCCATCACCAAGGCACACTTCGCGTCCGCCGGAATAGCTGTGGACTCGCTCAACAACCCCGATAAGCCGCTGATCGCCATCGCGAACAGCTGGAACGAGATCTGCCCCGGCCACGAGCCGCTGCGCAAGCTCGCCGAAGAGGTCAAGAAGGGCATCCTCGAGGCTGGCGGCGAGCCCATCGAGTTCAACACCATCGCCATCTGCGACGGCGTTGCCCAGGGGCACCAGGGCATGCACTACAGCCTGCCGCACCGCGAGGTGGTGGCCGATTCTGTTGAGGCCATGGTCAAGGGCACGAACTGCTTCGATGGCGTCGTTTATATGGCGAGCTGCGATAAAATCGTCCCCGGCATGCTCATGGCCGCGGGCCGCATCAACCTGCCGGGCGCCATCGTCTCGGCCGGCCCTTGTTACGACGAGATCAAGCCATCCGACTCCAAGGAGCTCCGCGCCCGCTTCCTTCGCGGCGAGGCGACCGAGCAGGAGGTCATCGAGGGTACGCTCAAGTACTACACGGGCCCTGGCATCTGCCCGTTCCTCGGCACCGCGAACACCATGTGCTGCCTGGCCGAGGGCCTTGGCATGATGGTCCCCGGCGGTGCGCTGCAGCCCGCGCCCACCGCGCAACGTCGCTTTATCGCCCGCCGCACCGGTGCCGCCGTTGTCGAGATGGTCCGCAAGGGCATCAAGGTCTCCGACATCATGACGCAGGCCGCGTTCGACAACGCCGTGGCGCTTCTTGCCTCCATCGGCGGCTCGCTGAACGCCCTTCTCCATCTGCCCGCCATCGCCGATGAGCTCGGCTGCTCCGTTACCTGGGCGCAGGTCGCGAAGACGACGAGCGACACCCCCGTCGTCTGCAAGGTGGTCCCCAATGGCAACATCTCGTGGGTGAACCTCTATAAGGCCGGCGGAATCCCCGGGGTCATGAAGAGCATCGAGAAGTCCCTGGACACCTCTGTCCTCACCGTCAACGGCAAGACCCTTGCCCAGAACCTCGATGAGGTCAAGGACATCGACCGCTCCGTGATTCGCACGCAGGACGACCCCGCCTCCGTTGCCAACGGCATCCAGGTCCTCTACGGCAACCTCGCCACCGAGGGCACCCTGGTTAAGACCAGCGCCGTGCCTGCCGACCAGCACACCTTCCACGGTCCGGCCATGTGCTTCAATTCCGAGGAGGAGTGCTTCGCTGCCTATAACGCTCACAAGATTGCCGCCGGCACCGCGGTCATCATCCGCTACGAGGGCCCGGTGGGCGGCCCCGGCATGAAGGAACTCCACCGCGTCACCGAGATCATGAAGGGCATCCCCGGCTCCGCCGTCATCACCGACGGTCGCTTCTCCGGTGCGTCGGGCGGCCTTTCGGTCGGGTACCTGTGCCCCGAGGCGG
>CAZEHG010000110.1:0-6575 GCA_964512475.1 uncultured Atopobium sp. | reverse complement strand
TTGGCGCGCTTGCGCTTGTTGGGCTGATACGTACGCTTCATAGCTATTCCTCCCAGTTGGGTGTAAACGTCTTTATAGGGCAATAAGCTCAAAGATTGTAAAGGTCGGCGCGGCAAAGTGTCAAATATCTACGCAAAAGAAGTACGCAGAAGCCGCCAAGGGCTTTTCTATCATTTCTTTCACAGCCGGAAGGTTTCTTTCAATAGGCCTGGAACCTGCGGAATGATGCTATGCTATTTCGGCTTTGGATTCACCTTGCGCACGAGTTATCTACTGGTTTTCATCCGTTGTTGAAAACTTTCGTTCACATCGAATCCGGGCTGAAAGGTTTTCTACAAATGATGAAAAGCCGTTGAGAAAGCGGGGTGGGAGAGGGACATGGCGCGCGATTTCTACCCGATGGTCGAGGAAGGCGCGGCGGGCGGCGAACAAGGGGATTCCCTGGTCACGAACCCGGCGCGCATCGCCGTCTACGACGACGCGTCGGCAGCGCCGAGGGTCGTCGTCATCGAGCCGAAGGATGTCCGCTCCTACCTCGAGGAGATCACCGGGACGGTGAACAAGCTCTCCCATGAGCAGGGCGGACAGATTCCCTTCATGGTTATCCGAGAGATCGTGGAAAACTTCATCCACGCGTACTTCCAGTCTCCGACGATCACCATACTCGACGGCGGCAACACCATCCGCTTTTCCGACCAGGGGCCAGGTATCCAGGAGAAGGAACTGGCGCTCGAATACGGAACCTCCTCCGCCACCGAGGAGATGCGGCAATACATCCGCGGCGTGGGGAGCGGTCTGCCCTATGCGCAGCAGTACATGGAGGACAAGGGCGGCAGCCTGGTCATAGAGGACAACATCGCGGGCGGCACCGTGGTGACCATCTCTATCCGGCCGAGCGGTGAGGCCATGGACATATCACGCGCGCCGGCGCCGGGCACCGCGGCATCGGCGGGCCCCCTCGTAAACTCTTTTCAACAAGGTCCCTGGCAGCAGCCCGCCTGGCAGCAGCCGGCGTGGCAACAGCCGGCGTGGCAGCCAGGTTCTCAACAACCCGGCTACGCACAGCAGCAACCTTATGCCCAGCAACCCATCCAACAGCCCGGCGTGCCGCAGGGGTACCAGCAGCAGCCGCCCCAACAGCCCGGATATCCCCAGGCAGGCGCATGGCCGTGGACGCAGGAGGGGTCCTATCAGCAGCCGCAGCACGTCGCGCCGCGGTCATCCCAGCAGCAAGCGGCTCCGCAGCAGGTGCTGCCGAGCGTCTCCGAACGCGGGAGGATGGCCCTCGCCTACCTTTCGCAGCACGAGAGCTGCGGCCCCACCGAGCTCACCCAGCAGCTCGGCTTCTCGGGGCCCACATGGTCGCGCGAGCTCTCGAAGCTCGTCTCGGCAGGGTACCTGACGAAGATGGGACAAAAATACACCCTGACCGCAGTCGGCCGCAGCCTCGCCTAGACCGGTAGACGAGGTCACCCCGGGATCGAAAGGTTTCCGAACATCGGAGGGCGAGCGCGCGGACAGGCGGGCAGGAAACGGCCGCGTCGCCCCTCTCCCTAAGTTTTCAACAATGCTCTATACTTGCGTTCACTTTTCGACAATCGCAAGGACACGCGCATGGACATCTCACAGGAATCCGACGCCGACGCGCTGTGGCAAGACGCGCTCGACCTGCTCGCCGGCAACGGCGCGCCGGAGGCGTTTCTCGCCATGCTGCGCAACTGCACCCCGACCTCGCTTGAGGACGGGGTCCTGCGCGTCCAGACACCGATGCGCCTCGTGCTCAAGCGCCTCTCGGCCAACGCCGGCGAGATAGAGGCGGTGCTCGAGCAGGCCGCATTCGAGCCTGTCAAGCTCGAGGCCTCGCTCGGCGGCGCAGCGGCCGCGCCGAAGCCGCACGTCTCGTCCATGTCGAGCGCCGAGGCGCGCGACTGGAAGGCGGCGACCGAGGCGCCGGCTCGCCCCCAGGAACCGGCGCGGCGCCAGGTGACGGCAGAGGAAGACCCGTGGAGGGAGGACGCCGAGGGCGTCGCGCGCGAGAACCGCCGCAGGAGGGCCGAGAACCCCCTCGTCGAGGACGTGGGCGCCGGCGACTCCAAGCTCACCTTCGACCGCTTCGTCGTGGGCGACGAGAACCGCATAGCCTACGACTCGGCCATGCAGGTGGCGGATGGCGTGAACAAGGCGTACGACCTGCTCTTCATCTACGGCAAGTCAGGCCTCGGCAAGACCCACCTGCTGCGCGCCATCCAGAACTACATAGCCGAGAACGACCCGTCGCGCATCTGCGTGTACAAGGACGCGTCGAGCTTCATCACCGACTACGTGAACGCCTCCCGCTCCGAGAACCGATCGGCAGCCGACGAGCTGCGGCAGCACTATGCCGACATCGACGTGCTCATCATCGACGACATCCAGCAGCTCCTGGGCAAGACGGGCACCATCAACTTCTTCTTCGACACCTTCAACACCCTGAGAGCCGCGGGAAAGTGGATCGTGCTCGCCGCGGACCGCACGCCGGCCGAGCTCGGCATGGGCAAGGACGGCTTCGACGAGCGCGTGACCAGCCGCATCGGCGGGGGTTACCCCGCGGCGGTGCAGGTGCCCAGCTACGAGCTCCGCACCCACCTGATCGAGAACTTCTGCGACCGGGCCCTCGAGGACGCGGCGCGCGAGCACCTCGAGGGGTCCGTAGCGCCCATCTCGGAGGACTCCCAGCGCTTCATGGCCGAGAAGGCCGGCAACAATATCCGCCTCATCGAGGGCTTCTGTCAGCGCTGCCTCATCGCGAGCGCACGGGCACGGGCTGCCGGCGGAGAGCTCACCCGCGACCAGATCGGCGAGATCGCGCTCGAGGTGTGGCCCACGAGGGAGCAGCACGTGACCATCGAGCAGGTGCAGAAAGGCATCGAGAAGTACTACGACGTCGGGCACGCGGACCTCATCGGGTCCAGCCGCAGCAAGAACCTGATGGAGCCTCGCCACGTGGCGATCTGGCTCTGCAAGGGGCTCTGCGACCAGACCTTGGCAGACATCGGCAAGAAGTTCGGCGGGCGCAGCCACGCCACCGTCCTCCACAGCATCCGCTGGGTAGACGACCGGCGCAAAGAGGACCGCACCTTCCGCGAGAAGCTCATGGTCGTGAGGGAGAACATCACGCAGAACGTCTAAGGAGCGGTTCAAAAGCGGTCGAAAAGGCGTCGACGGAACATGGATAAACAACGGGAGAGTGTTGAAAGATCAGGGAAGGAGATCGCCGGTGTTCACGAAGGTCGAAACGCCGCAGAGAAGAAACCCTTATAAAAATGTCGGTTGACCTCGCGTTTTGTTCTCTTATCTACATTTCAACAGCCCTTATTATTACTACTAATCTTTTAGATATATATAAATACAAATAGAAAGGCCCGAAGATGAAGTTCACCGTAAGCCAGTCCTCGCTCCTCAAAGCGCTGTCGGTGGTTGCCAAGGGCATGGGAGCCAACTCGACCCTGCCCATCCTCTCGGGCATCTACATCAAGGCCGCGGAGGGCACCCTCGAGTTCCAGACAAACAACCTGACCATCTCCATCCGCCACCTCATCCCCGCCAACGTCGAGGAGCCGGGCGAGACGGTCGTCTCCGGCAAGGTCATCACCAACATCGTGAAGACGCTGCCGGACGCCGCGGTCACCTTCGAGGGCGGCGAGAGGACCATCTCGATCTCGTGCGACAAGTCCTCCTTCCGCCTGAACACCCTCTCGCCCGAGGACTGGTCCGGGTTCCCCGTGGTCAACCCGCAGCGCGAGATCGAGCTGCCGAGCGATCTTCTCGCCACGATGGTGGACAAGGTGTACAAGGTCACCTCGAAGGAAACCACGCGCGCCATCCTCCAGGGCATCCTGCTGACCGTCGAGGACAACACCATCCGCCTCGTTGCCACCGACTCCTTCCGCCTGGCGGTCTGCGACTCGTCCACTGAGGCCCCCGCGGGCGAGGCGTTCCGAGCCATCGTCGCCGGCAACGTGTTCCACGACGTCCTCAGCATGCCCTCGATGACCGAGACCGTACGCATCGGCGTGGCCGAGAGCCAGGTCGTCTTCGACTTCGGCACGACCACGTTCGTCTCGCGCAAGATCGAGGGCAACTTCCCCGACTACAAGCAGCTGCTTCCCGCGACCTGCGCCACCGCGGTCGAGGTCGATGTCGCGGCGCTCTCCGCCGCGCTCAAGCGCGTGTCGGTCATCGCCGTCACCAACGCCTCGGTGCGCTTCGACATCGACGCCGACGGCCGCTTCGTGCGCCTGTCCGCGAGCTCGCCCGAGCAGGGGGAGTCCTCCGAGATCATCGACGCCGCCGTCGACGGCCAGAGCCTCTCCATCGCGCTCAACTACCACTACGTCTTCGACTGCATGAACGCCGTCGCCGGCTCCAAGCGCCTGCGCCTTGAGCTGCAGAGCTCGAACCAGCCGGGCATCTTCAAGTCCAACGGCGCGGTCAACTACCTGTACCTGCTCATGCCGGTCCGCCTCTAGCGCGCGTGGGCCTCCTTGTCCAGAACATTCGGCTGACCGACTTCCGCAACGCGCGAAGCCGCGAGGTCGAGCTGTCGCCCGCCGCCACCGTGCTCGTGGGCCCGAACGCCTCGGGAAAGACGAACACCGTCGAGGCGCTCCAGATGCTCACGGCCGGCTACTCGTTCAGGCGGCCGACCCCCGCCGCGCTCGTCCGCGAGGGCGCCGACCGTGCCCGCGCCGAGGCGCGTCTTACCGGAGACGGCCGCGTCGTGGACGTGCGCGTCGACGTTGCCCCGGGAAGGAGGGTCTTCTTCCGTAACGGCAAGAAGGTCCAGTCCTCCGACGTTGCGGGCACGCTCATGTCCGTGCTCTTTACCCCCGATGACCTGGCGCTCGTCAAGCGCGGGGCCTCCGGCCGCCGAGACGAGCTCGACGGCTTCGGCCGGCAGGCCGCGGCCGGGTACTCGAGGCTGCTGGCCGCCTACACGCGCGCCGTCGAGCAGCGCAACCGCCTCCTCAAGGAGGATTCGCCGGACCCCGGCCTTCTCGACGCGTGGGACGCGAGCGTGGCGGCGGGCGGCGCGGCGCTCCTCTATTCACGCCTGCGGCTCTTCTCGCGGCTCGCCCCGAAGGTGGCGGAATGCTATGGGAAAATCTCCGCCGGCGAGCCCATGGGCTGTGTGTATGTGTCCACCCTCGGCGGCGGCGTCGAGTCCATGGGGCGAGACGACCTCTCGCGTCTCTTCTCGGAGCGCCTCGCCGCGGCGCGCGTCGACGACCTGCGCCGTCAGCAGACGACCGTGGGGCCGCACCGCGACGACGTGGCCTTCTCCGTGGGCGGCCGCGACGCCCGCGCGTTCGCGAGCCAGGGGCAGCAGCGCTCCTGCGTCCTCGCGCTCAAGATGGCCGAGGCGCTTCTCGCCGAGGAGATCGTGGGGTCGCGGCCCCTGCTGCTGCTCGACGACGTGATGAGCGAGCTCGACGAGCGTCGGCGCGAGGCCGTGGTGGCGATGCTTCTGGCCGACACGCAGGCGGTCATCACGACGACCAACCTCGGGTACTTCTCGGACGGGGTCCTTTCCGGCGCGAAGGTGGTGAGCTACGGATGACGCAGGTGGACGAGTTCTCAAACATCTCGTCGGTTGGCCAGGCGCTCCAAGGGCTTCTCGACAAGCCCGCGGCGACGGCGAAGATGAGCCTGGGCCGACGCGCCGCGTGCGCCTGGCACCGCCTGTGCGGGCCCGTCGAGCGCGAGCACACCTGCGGCATCTACATCCGCAAGCCCCGCCGCGCGGGCGAGGCCCCCATACTCGGCATTTACGTCGACACGGCTCCCCGAGCCGCCGACTTCCGGGCAAACCGCGAGGTCTACCTCGCGCGTCTTGCCATGGAGGGGTTCGAGTTCTCCGATATTCGGTTCGAGAAGACGCGCCGCCCGCCGAGGAAGAGGGACGCACCGACGAAGAAGGGGCGACCGGCGCCCGCGGCCAACCTGCCTGAGCTCACCGACGAGGAGAGGGAGCGGGTCCGCGCCGCGGTGGCCTCACAGCCTGAGGCGATTCGCGAGAAGGCCTATAAGGCCATGAGTGCTTCTTTGCGGCGCCAGAAGTACGAATCAAGCAAAAATGATAGATAACCGCTGAGAGGGGCTGTGAGGGCCTCTGATGAGGTATCATCAATCAACTACATATCTATTTGAATGCATCCCGAACATTCAGACCGATACCGAAAACTAACGCGTGGGGGCCGGGCGCCCCGGGAAGGACATGCGCGTGGAAGAAACCGAAGCGCAGTACGACGGCAACGAGATCAAGATTCTCGAGGGACTCGACCCCGTGCGCAAGCGCCCGGGCATGTACATCGGGTCGACGAGCGCGTCCGGCCTGCATCACCTCGTGTGGGAGATCGTCGACAACTCCGTCGACGAGGCCCTTGCCGGTTTCTGCACGAAGATTCTCGTGACCGTCCACGCGGACAATTCCGTGACGGTCGTCGATAACGGCCGCGGCATCCCCGTCGACCTGCATCCCGTCAAGAAGATCCCGACCCTCGAGGTCGTCCTCACCATCCTGCACGCCGGCGGCA
>CAZEHG010000109.1:0-6589 GCA_964512475.1 uncultured Atopobium sp. | reverse complement strand
CGTCGGTGGAGAAGACGACCTCGCCGGAGGAGCCCAGGAAGAACAGGCCGTCGACGCCGGCGTCGATCATGCGGTTGATGGAGCGCTCGAACGAGGGGACGTCGAGCTCGTGGTCGGGGGTGTCGGGAACGACGACGGGGGGCACGACGCCGCGGATCTTGAAGTCAGCCATGCTTACATACCTTCCTTTCCTTTGCGCCGGGGGCTTCTCCCCCGGCACCGCCCCCTGTGGGGCGCGGTCGATGCTAGACCCTCATGCACGGGCTTAGGCGTCACACTCGCCGAAATGCATGAAGGAGAGATGCCGGTTCTCGAAGTCGTTCAGCCGCTCGTGGCCGTGCTTGGGGTAGGTCACGAGCCTCTTGTCGCACGTCGCGCGCCCGAAAGCCGCGAGCTGCGACGCCGACGGGGCCACGTCGTCCATGATGCAGACGCCGTCGAGGAGCTCGGCGCTCGCGGGAAGAAGCGCCGCGAAGTATGCGGCGTCCACCCACCCAAGTGCGGCGAAGTACTCGTCCGCGCGCTCGGCAGCGGGGTCCTCCGCGCGGAAGTGGCGGGCAACCCCCTCGTAGACGGGGCCTGAGGCGCCCTGTTCCCACGCCGTGCGGATGTCCGCGGGCTCGGCGTTGAGCACGGCGCACTTGACCACGCCCGGGACGAGGGCCGCGGCGACGAGTGCCGCCCACGCGCCCAGCCCCTCCCCGTGCGTCATCAGGCGCGATGCGTCCACGCCAGGCAGCCGGGCGGCGAGAGACGCGGACAGCAGCGCGTCCTCCGCGAGCCGCGCGGCCGGCATCGCCGCGGGACCTTCTTGCCAGCCGGAGAAGAGGTCGCGCGGCAACGGTCGGTACTCGGGGTGCACGACGGCGCAGCCTGCCGCGAGATAGCGCGAGAGATGGAACCACCCGCGCGGCCCCCGGTCGGCGTCGTGCCAGGTGAGGATGCAGGGGTGCCGCCCCGGCGCCTTGGGAAGAAGGACGCGCGCGGCGAGCCCCCGCCCGTCGAGGGAGGTAAACCCGACGCGGAGGAACTCGGCCGTCTCGGCCTGGATGCCAGCGGGCACGGGGTCGATCGCCGTCGAGGCGGCGAGGTCGGAGCACATTTCGGCGCGGGCGCGCCAATACGCCTCGAACCCCTCGGGCAGGCCTTGGGCCAGGCGCTTCTCGCCGGCGGGCACAGCTGCGGGTCCGCCCATCATCGGTCGTCCTCCCCTCGGAACGCCCCACGGCACACCTCACGGTAGAACCCGGGAACCTGGTCGTCGAACGCCTGGATCTCCTCATGCCCGAAGTCGGGATAGAGCAGGTGGCGCTTCGGGCAGGTGAGCGCGTTGTAGACGGCGAACTGCGTCTCGGGCGGGCAGACGACGTCGGAGAGGCCCGTGCCCATAAGCACCGGGCAGCGGACCAGGTGCGCGAACGAGAGCGTGTCGACGTAACCGAGCGTGCCGAACCACTCGTCGGTCCGCGAGCCGTCGGGGTCGAACCAACGCGAGTAGTAGCGGATACCCTCGTAGGCTATCTCGTCGGCACCGAGCTCCCAGACGGCGCGGAAGTCGGACAGGAACGGGTAGAGGATCGACGCGCCTCTCGCCAGGCCCGGGTTGAGGGCGCAGCACGCGATGCCCATACCGCCGCCCTGCGAGCCCCCGTTGACGAAGACGCGCGAGCGGTCGATGCCCTCAAGCTCTGCCGCGATGCGGCACAAGATCCGCTGGTCCTGGTAGAGACGCACGTAGTAGAGGTTCTCCGGCCCGCCGTCGATCCCGGCCACCAGGTGCCCCGCCACCGTCGTGCCCGAAAAGCCGCCCGCGTCCTCGGAGCGGCCGCCTTGGCCCGGGTTGTCCATAGAGAGGACCGCGTAGCCCAGGCCCGGCCAGCTGGACTGCTCCGCCCACGAGCGGGTGCAGCCGGGGTAGCCGTGGAACTGCAGCACAAGAGGCACGGGGCACGCGACGCCCGTCGGGACGCAGTACTTCGCGTAGAGCCGCGCGCCGCGCATCCCCGTGAAATAGAGGTCGTGGTACGAGCACGCGCCGAAGCACGCCACCTGGTCGGATGGCCGCAGCTCATAGTCGAGCGGCACGGCGTCTGCCTCCGCCATCCGCTCCTCCCAGAACGCATCGAAGTCGGCGGGGACGGGGTTTCGGCCCGTGCAGGCCTCGAGCTCCGCCAGCCGCTCGGCCGAGAAGGGCATGTTCTCTCACCACCTTACGCGAGGCGGGCGCGCCCGACGCCGCGGGCGGGCCCGCGCCATTGCCTAATGACCGAGATTCGGGTGGAGCAGCGAGGGCGCGGCCGCCAGGAGCGTCTTCGTGTAGGCTTCCTGCGGGTCCTCGAAGACCTGGCGGGCAGGGCCCTCCTCAATGATCTGGCCATGGTTCATGACGATGATGCGGTCCGAGATGTAGCGCTCGGTCTGGATATCGTGGCTGATGAAGACCATGGCGAGGCCGAGCTCGTGCTTGAGGTCCGTGAGCAGGTTCAGGATCTGCGCGCGGACCGAGACGTCGAGGGCCGAGGTGGGCTCATCGGCGATGATCACGTCCGGCCGCAGCGAGAGGGCGCGCGCGATGGCGACGCGCTGTCGCTGGCCGCCGGAGAGTTGTCCGGGCAGGACGTACATGGCCGAGGACGGCAGGCCGACGAGGCCGAAGAGCTCGCGCACGCGCTCCTCGCGCTCCTCCTCGGAGCCGACGCCGTGGACGACGAGCGGATCGAGGAGCTGGTCATGGACGGCCATGCGCGGGTTCAGCGCCGTGGCGGGGTTCTGGAAGACGACCGAGACCACGCGGCCGATCTTCTTGCGAAGCTCGGCGGAGCGTTTGGTGACATCCTCGCCCTTGAAGTAGACCTTGCCCGAGGTGGGCGCCTGCAGGCCGCACATGACGTTGGCTGTGGTCGACTTGCCACAGCCCGACTCGCCCACGAGGCCGATGGTCTCGCCGGGCATGAGCCTGAGCGTGAGCCCCTGAACGGCATGGACGAGGTTCGGGTGCAGGATGGAGCCGGTGCGCGTCTTGAACGTGACCGAGATGTCGTCCAGGAAGATGATGGGCTCCCGCATGTTCTGCTCTGTCATCTACCTCACCTCCAGGCGAGAAGCGAGACCGGCGCTGGCGAGGTCTTCGTCGGGTATCTCGGCGACGAGGTGATGGTCGGCGCCGGGAACGGGCTTCAGGATCGGGTGGACGTCGAGGCCCACCTCGGGGTGGCTCGAGCGCGGGGCGAAGCGGTCGCCGGCCGGGAAGTCCGCGGGGCTCGGGACCGAGCCGGGGACCTGGTGCAGGCGGCTGCCGTCGTGCGCCTCGATGGAGAGCACCGAGCCCAGCAGGCCCCGCGTGTACTCGTGCACCGGGTTGGTGAGGAGCTCCTTGGTGGGCGCGCTCTCGACCACCTGCCCGGCGTACATGACGGTGATCTCGCTGGCGACCTCGGCCACGAGAGCCAGGTCATGCGAGACGAAGATCATGGCGAAGCCGAGCTTCTTCTGCAGGTCGTTCAACAGCTTGATGACCTGCTTCTGTACGGTCACGTCGAGCGCCGTGGTCGGCTCGTCGCAGATAACGAGCGAGGGGTCGCGCGTGAGCGCCATGGCAATGACGACGCGCTGGCACTGGCCGCCGGAGAGCTCGTGCGGGTAGCTCTCGAGCGTTCGCTTGGGGTCGAGGCCGACGAGCTCGAGGAGCTCCTCGGCGCTGCGGGTGCCGCCGCGGCTCGTGAGCTGCTTCAGCTGGGTCGAGATGAGCATCGACGGGTTGAGCGCCGAGAGCGAGTCCTGGTAGACCATGGCGATCTCGGTGCCCAGGAGCTTGCGGTGCTCCTCGGGCGTGAGCTTGAGCAGGTCCTGGCCCTTGTAGTCGACCTCGCCGGTGATGCGCGCCGAGTCGGGCAGGAGGTTCATGATCACCTTGGCGGTGATGGACTTGCCGCAGCCCGACTCGCCCACGAGCGCCATGCACTGGCCGGGGCGGACGTCGAAGCTCACGTTGTCCACGACGGCCACGTCGCCGTGGCGCGGGAAGCCGATGGAGAGGTCCTTGACGCGCAGCAGCGGCTCGACCGAGTAGTCGGGGACGCGACGGTCGGTGCGTGCGAGCTCGACCTCGCGCAGGGCGGCGAGACGGGCGGAGAGGCTCTGCGCCTGCTCCTTGTACGCGCGGACCGGGTCGGCCACGAGCAGGTCGGCCTCACGGCGGCTCTCGGAGTTCTCGGCATCCACCGGCGCGGAGGGCGCGGAGGCCATGGCGTCGGTGATGCCTTCCGAGAGGATATTCAGCGCCAGGCAGGTGACCATGATGGCGATGCCTGGGTAGAGCGCCTGCCACCAGCGGCCGGAGAGCACGCCGGCGCGGGCGTCGGCCAGGATGTTGCCCCAGGTCGGCGTCGGCTCGGCGATGCCCGCCGAGAGGAACGTGAGCGATGCCTCGAAAATGATGGCGTCGGCCACGAGCGTCACGGTGAAGACCATGATGGGGGCCGCGCAGTTGCGCAGGACGTGCTTCATGAGGATCCACGGCGCCCGGGCGCCCGAGACGATGACGGCGCGCACGTAGTCCTCGCCGTACTCGGACACGATGTTCGCGCGGACTATGCGCGCGATCTGCGGCATGTACATGAAGCCGATGGCGAAGATGATGGCCGGGACCGACTTGCCGAGAATGGTCACGAGCACGGCCGCGAGCGCGATGCCGGGGACGGACATGATCACGTCGAGGACGCGCATGATGACCTCGGACACCCACTTGCGGGTGACCGCGGCGAGCGCGCCGACCACGGAGCCGGTCACGAGCGCGAAAAGCGTCGCGCCGAAGCCGATGACGAGCGAGATCCTGCCGCCGTACAGGATGCGCGAGAGGATGTCGCGGCCCTTGTCGTCGGTGCCGAGGATGTGCGCCGCGTCGGGCGCCTGGCGGGCGGTGCCGATCTCGTAGGGGCTGTACGGGGCGATGAGCGGCGCCAGGACCGAGAGCACCACCACAACGAGCAGGATGGCGAGCGCGATCTTCGACGACGTCTTCATGTTCCTGAGGCCCGAGAGCTTGGGGCCGCCGCCGGACTTGGCCATGCCCTCGAGCTTGGCGGAGCCCTCTTTCCTTTGGGTCAACATGGCTAGACGCTCCTAATCCTCGGGTTGATGAGCAGATACAGCATGTCGACCACGATGTTGATGATGATGAAGGAGAACGCGACGACGATGACGACGCCCATAATCAGGTTGGGCTCGTTGCCCGCCACGCCGTCCAGGATGGCCATGCCCATCCCCGGGAGGTTGAAGATGACCTCGATGACGACCGCGCCGCCCATGAGGTAGCCGATCTTCATGCCGAGGGTGGTCACCGGGGTGATAAGGGCGTTTCTCAGCACGTTGCGCGCGATAATGACCTTCTGCGGAAGGCCCGAGCCCTTGGCGGTGAGCACGTAGTCCTTGTCCAGCTCCTCGACCATGGCCGTGCGGACAATGCGCGTCATCTGACCCGTCAGGGGGAAGGCCAGCGCGCAGGCGGGCATGATCATGCGCGCCATGTAGCCGCCGAAGTTGGTCAGCGGATCGGGCAGCGCGCCCGAGGCGGGCAGCACGTGCAGAAACGACGAGAACACCAGGATGAGGAGGACCGCCAGCCAGAACGACGGCGTGGCCAGGCCGGCGATGGAGATGAAGCGTATGAGCTGGTCGGGCCATTTGTCCCGGTAGAGCGCCGCGATGATGCCCAACAAGAACGAGACGACGGCACCGATGAGCAGACCGAGGAAGGTCAGCTGCATCGTGACGGGCAGGGCCTTGGCCACGCGCTCGGCCACGGAGTTGCGGCGGGCGCTGTAGGTGCCCAGGTCGCCGTGGAGCAGGTCGCCCATGTAGCGGACATAGCGCACCGGCCACGGGTCGTCGAGACCGTAATCCTCGTGGTACTTCTGCACCTGCTCGGGGGTGGCGCTCTCACCCAGGGCGTTGTAGGCCGGGTCGATGGGCGAGAAGGACATGAGGAAGAAGATCAGGAACGTCACGGCGAAGGCCATGATGGGAAGCGCGACCAGGCGCCTGCCGATGAGGCGCAGGAGATTGTTCACGTTGGCTCTCCCCTCTCTGAATAGGTGTTCTCGGGGCCTTTCCATACAAATGAGGCCCGAGCAACTGGCGGTCGCTCGGGCCTCCCGCACGTGTGGTTCGTCAATACGCCGCAGCTCAGGAGCGCGGCGGCTACCGCATATGCCCCTGCGCTACGCGGTGACGGTGGAGATTCCGGTAAGCTGGACGCCGGTCGTGCCGATGCCCTTGAAGTCGCTGCTCACCTTGACGCCGTCGGGGTTGGCGTTCTCGCGCCAGGAGCCCGTCGGGGTGATGACCTGCAGCAGCGGGTAGAGCACGACGTTCTCGGCGAGGATGTCGAAGCACTGGTTCCAGAGGTCCTGCTGGTCGGAGCCGGAGGCGGCCAGGGCGTCGGACATAAGGCCGTTGAGCTTCTTCCACTCGTCGGAGGTGTTCCAGGCGCAGCGGGTCTTCATCCAGACGTTGTCGCCGTACCACCAGTTGAGCAGCAGGTCGGTGTCGCCGCCGAAGCAGGACGGGTCGCCGGGGGCGATGAGGATGT
>CAZEHG010000108.1:0-6600 GCA_964512475.1 uncultured Atopobium sp. | reverse complement strand
AACCAGCGACCCCTTCCGTGTGAAGGAAGTGCTCTACCCCTGAGCCAATCGCCCCTCGTGCGAGAAGAAACTATACCAAAGCAACCGGTGGATGTGAACCCAGAATTTTAGAAACTTCGAAGGCTGACTTCCGACCTTAGGTTTCTTAAAAGAAGGGCGCTACTTGGCGCTGGGCGCTACTGCTGGGCGAGCTTCTTCTTGAAGGAAAACACGTAGAAGGCGAAGGCGGCGCCGAACGCGATGCCTACGAAGGCGAGCACGAGGTGCGGGGTGAAGTCGATGGCGTGCAGGAAGTAGTTGAATACCATGAAGACCGGGAACACGGGGGCAGCGTAGGCCTCCTGGGAAAACTTGTCGATGCCCGTGAGCGTGTTGGCCTTCTGCGCGCCGACGAAACCGCCGTAGAGGAAGTTGAAGCCGGCGAAGATCGTGACGACTGCGTCCAGCAGCTCGAGCTTGCCGAGCCCGAGCCAGGCGACGAGGCCGTAGGCGGCCAACACGACGCCGAGCGCGATTGAGACGAAGCAGAGGTACTTGAGGTTCTTCTGATCTTGGGACATAGTGCTTCCTTCTTTCGGTCTGCGGGGTCATTATTGCCCCCTCAGACATCCTACGCCAAACAGGGCTTCGTGAGCCCTTGTGAGCGAGAGGCACGCGTTGGTCCTCGTTCAGGGCGGACATCTCCTCGACCGCGCTCATCGCGTGGTCGGAGGCGCAAGCTCGCAGACGACGGGGACCCTCGCGGTCTTCTTCCTAAAGGAGTAGCGGTATTTGATTGAAAGCCCGTTGTCCTCGATATTCTTACCCCATGCGCCTCTGGCAAGAAGCGCGACCTCTTTTCCCGCAGCGAACAGGTTCATGGCGAGGTTGCAGCCGAGCACGCCCGCCCCGAGCACCAGCATCCTCATGACGCGGACCTCACGAGGCTCAAGAACCTTGCGGCGTTCATGGGCTCGTTCTTCAGGTACGCCCCGTCGCGGAACAAAGCGTAGTTCGTGATCGGCGTGGGCGCGCCCTGTGCCTGATCCTTGCTCTCGATGTGGATCGCGCGGAAGGGGATGTCCTCGTCTTGAGCAGCCTGTTCCACGATCGGAACGTACTTGGCGTTGAACGGGCATTGGCTGGTGTAGCACAAGACATACCCTGCCCTATCAACCTGAGGGTGCCTTGCGCAGTCCTTGAACTTCGGGGGCTTCACGTCGGGTGAGAAGGGCAGGTACCACAGCTGGACGCCGTTGTCCGCCTCATCGCAGACCGTGAAGCCCTTGTGCTTGAGGAGCCGAGGGTCGGCGGCTGCTTAAAGGGCTTGTGCGTTCTGGCGCCCGGCGTTATGCCCTAGGCGCCCGGCTCGTGGCTTCAAGAACCTTGAGGCGCAGGCCCGGGCATCGACGCCTAACCTACCCAATCGGCGACGCGTTCGGTCTGAGCTCGGGCTTTCGTGTCAGCCCCCTCGACGGCGAGGAACTCAACGAGGGCAGGATAGGAATATTCATCGACACCGTCGTTCCCCCGAATCGCAGAGACCCCGCTGAGAAACGGGATTCTCTTCTCGCCGTTTCGGTCAAAGCGCTCGACGGGAAGGACCAGACTGCCTTGGATACGCAGCTTCGCCTTCGGCACGAGCAAGTTGCAGGCGGCAAAGACCCTGAGCGCGAACAATCCCCAGGTGTAGACGTCCTCAACAGACGAGTCCTATTACCCCGCAAGGTTATCTGGGCGTGAGCGCGAACCGCGCTAGGTTGCCGCGGCACGCCAAGAGCTCCGGACCCTCGAAATAACGAGAGATTCAGGGCTCCTTTTCCCAGCTACTATCCTAGCTAAGAAAAGTATCTAACTATAGAAAAACAGGCAGACAACAATTCGTGCCGCCTACCTGCGTAAATGTAATGGTGGGCCCAGCAGGATTCGAACCTGCAACCCAGGGATTATGAGTCCCCTGCGCTAACCGTTGCGCCATGAGCCCGTACAAAAAAGGCGACGACCGAAGCCGCCGCCAGCAATTTCATGGTGGAGAATAGGGGGTTCGAACCCCTGACCTCGTGACTGCCAGTCACGCGCTCTCCCAACTGAGCTAATTCCCCGTGCGTTGGTGCGTGGAATAATATATCGAGCTCACGCGACGGAGTCAAGCGGGAATTTGGTTTTTTATCGCGACACCTGTAATGGGCTTTGATTCGGGATGATTCGTGGCAGGTAAAAGGCATACTAGGCGGGCGCCGAAATTTGCTCTACGTAAGGAAACTCGAATGACTCAAAGCTCCGCCTCTAACGATTCGCCTGACGCATTCGCGAAACTGGGGCTAACCGATAAGGTCCTGCAGGCCGTCGACGCCCTCGGCTACGCCGAGCCGACGCCCGTGCAGGCCGCGGCCATCCCGCTGGCCCTCGAGGGCCGCGACCTTCTCGCCGCCGCCCAAACCGGCACCGGCAAGACGGCCGCCTTCCTGTTGCCCACCATGAGCCGCCTGGGCCACGCGAGCCGCGGCCACGGCCCCCTCATGCTCATCGTCACCCCCACCCGCGAGCTCGCCCAGCAGATCACGGACGTCTGCGACGTCATACAGAAGAGCACGCGCCACAAGTGCCTCACCGTCGTCGGCGGCGTGGGCTACGAGCCGCAGAAGGAGGCGCTGCGCCGCGGGTGCGACGTCCTCGTGGCCACGCCCGGCCGCCTCGTCGACCTCATCGAGCAGGGCGAGGCCCGTCTCGGCGAGGTTCAGACGCTCGTGCTCGACGAGGCCGACCGCATGCTCGACATGGGTTTCTTGCCGCAGATGCGAAAGATCGTGGGCCAGACGCCCACGACGCGCCAGACGCTGCTCTTCTCGGCGACGCTCGACGAGGAGGCCATCGGGGGCATCAAGGACCTGGTGAGCGACCCCGCTACCGTCGAGATCGCGCATAAGGGCACTGTGGCCGACACAATCGACCAATACGTGCTGCCCGTCTCGCTCGAGGCAAAGAACGCGCTGCTCGCCGTGGTGCTCAAGAGCGAGGGAACCCGCCGCGTCATCGTGTTCACGCGCACGAAGCACCGCGCCGACGCCTGCTGCCGGCGCCTGCGCCGCGCCGGGGTGACCTGTGCGCCCATCCACGGCAACCGCAACCAGAACCAGCGCGAGCGCGCGCTCAAGGAGTTCCGCGACGGACGCGTCGACGTGCTCGTGGCCACCGATGTGCTCGCGCGCGGCATCGACGTGTCCGAGGTCCGCTACGTGGTGAACTTCGACGTTCCCGGCGACCCCGAGGACTACATCCACCGCATCGGCCGCACCGGGCGCGCCGGCGAGACCGGCTGGGCGCTCACTTTCGTGACGGAAAACGACGCCGAGGACCTCGTGGCCATCGAGAAGCTCATGGGCAAAGAGGTTCCGACCTACGAGCCGAAGAAGAAGCTGGAGCTCGGAGTGGAGCCGCCGGATCTCGACGGGGCGAGGGCGGCAGCCGCGGGGAACGCCCGCAAGAAGGGCAAAAAGATTGCTAAGACTGTGAAAGAAAGCGAGAAGAGCGCCAATGAGCCGCAGGTAAAGACGCCCAAGGCCCAAGCGCCCGCAAAGAATGCCGCGAAGCGGAGTGCCGAGGAGAAAGGCGCCGACAATAAGTCGACAGACGAGGCCGCCCCGAAGCCAAAGCGTCGACGCAGGCGCAGCCGCGGCAAGAAGTCCGAGTCGCAAGAAATCGCCCCCGCCACAAAGAAGGGTTCCTCCCCCTCAGAGTCGGGTAAGAAGACCAACCCCCGGAGGAAGGTCGGCGACCAGAGAGGACGCCGGCAGGGCGTGCACTAGGGATTCGCAAGCAATTTCGCAAACGGGGCGCCGCCCCAGCTAAGCCGTTGATCAGGCAAGGCTGGGGCGGCGCCCTGGTCATCAAGAGATTAGACGAAGGGACCGTCCCCTTGTCGCATCTTCTTGCGCTAAAGCGTTGAGAGGAAGCTCTCAAGGCGATCCAGGCCGAGCTCGAGCTGGTCATCGGCCACGCAGTAGCTCAGGCGCATGAAACCCTCGCCGCCGAAGCACGTGCCGGGCACGCACGCCACGCCGGCCTCACGGACCAGGCGCTCGCAGAGCTCCTCGCTGCCCATGCCCAGCCCGCTCACGTCGGGAAACGCGTAGAAGGCGCCCCCGGGAACGGTAAGGGGAAGGCCCATCCGGCCCAGCCGCTCCACCACGAGGTCACGTCGGCGGCGATACGTCTCGCGCATGGGCTCGACGTCGCAGGTGAGCGCCACGGCAGCGGCATCCTGCACGAACGCCGGGATACTCGAGATGAGGTACTGGTGCATCTTCTGGATCTCCGCTTTGAGGGCGGGCACGGCGGCGAGCCAGCCGATGCGCCAGCCGGTCATGGCCCAAGGCTTGGAGAAGGAATCGACCACGACGGTCTGCTCGCGAAGCTCGGGGTGGCGGGCGGCGAAGCGCTCGTAGCCTTCCGTGTAGCACAGGCGGTTGTAGACGTCGTCGCAGATCACATAAATGCCAGTATCCGCCGCCACGCGGGCAACGGCGTCAAGGGAATCGAAGCCGTAGACGCAGCCGGTCGGGTTGTTCGGCGAGGTGATGACGATGGCCTTGGTGCGCTCTCCCACCGCGGCCCTGAGCTGGTCTTCGTTTATGGCGAAGGCGTTCTTGCTCGTGTCAAGGAAGCGAACGCGGCCGTGGGCCGCCCGCACGACGGTCTCGTAGAGTCCGAAGGCGGGCGTGGGAACGATCACTTCGTCTTCGGGGTCGAGAAGCGCCATGAGGGCCGATGAGAGCGCCTCCGTGGCGCCACAGGTGACGATGAGCTCATCAGCAGCATAACCGAGACCCTGACGGCCCATATACGCCGAGAGCGCCTCGAGGAGCTCCGCCGTCCCGTTGTTCGGCGGATAGTGGGTCTTGCCGGCCGCGAGGCTGCGCGCCACCGCGTCCTTGACGGGCTGCGGGGTGTCGAACTCGGGCTCGCCGAGGGTGAGCTTCACGCAGCCGGGCGTGGCGTTGGCCATCGCGTTGAACCGGCGGATGCCCGAGGTGGCAAGAAGCGCGAGGTCGGAGCTGGTTTTCTTGGCAGGGCTCATAGGGACTCCTCGCTCCTTTAGGCAGAGAAGATCATGTCTCGCGAGATGTCGGCGATTGTGGCGGCCCCACACATCTCCATGGTGTCGGCGAGCTCGGCCGCAAGCTGCGAAAGATAGTCGGCCACGCCCTGCTCGCCGCCGCCGAACGCGGCGACCACGAAAGGCCGGCACATGAGGACGGCGTCCGCCCCGAGCGCGAGCGCGCGGAAGACGTCGAGGCCGGAGCGAATGCCGCCGTCTACCAGGACCTCGATGCCGTTGCCCACCGCGTCGGCGATGGCGGGCAGCACATCCGCCGTTGCCGGGACGCCGTCGAGGACGCGGCCGCCGTGGTTGGAGACCACGATAGCATCGGCGCCCGCACGGGCGGCGCGCTCGGCCGCACCCGGGGTCATGACGCCCTTGAGGACGAAGGGGACGCTCTGGTCGTGGCAAGCGGCAGCCACCTCGGCGATGGTGGCCTCGTCCTTGGCTCCCGCCGGCGGGTTTTGGCCCTTGAGGAAGGGCAGGCCCGCCGCGTCGATGTCCATGGCGACCGCGGCGGGGCGTGCGGCGAGCGCTTGGCCGAGTTTGTGCCCGAGGGTATTCGCGTCCCAGGGCTTCACCGTGACGACGCCCGCTCCTCCGAGGGCGGCGATCGCGTCGCAGGAGCGAGTCATGATCTGCGGGTCGAGGCCGTCGCCGGTCCACGCGAGCGTCCCCGCTCCGGCCGCGGCCGAGAGGATGTGGCCGTTGTAGCCCACCGTGTCGTACTTCTCACCGTAGTGGCGCTGGACGTCGCCGACGGGACCGATCATGACCGGCAGCGAGAGGTCGCGCCCAAGCACGCTCACGCGGGTCTTTGCCTCGAAGTACGGGTGCAGCGTGTCCATGTTCACGAGCACGCGCTGCCACGCCTCGTGGTTCCTGATGGCGACGGTGCCCGAGCCTTTGGCGCCGGGCCCGGGGATCTGTCCCCGGCACCCGCGCCCGTCGCACTTGGTGCAAGCCTTGCAATAAGGCCCGATGTTTCCCCTGGCCGCGCCCGCGAGCTCAGTGTAATTCATGTCCCTCTCTCCCCCTCGATAAGAAGCCCCGGGCGAATCGAGTCCGCCCGGGTCAAGAAGTTCCCGGCCTGTGCGTTTAGGCGCGCGCCGGAACGATGCGCTCAGAGAGCCAGGACGCGAGCTCCCCGAAAGGCACGTCGAAACGCTCGCCAGTCTCGCGGACCTTGACCTCGGCGGTACCGGCGGCCACGCCCTTCTTGCCGAGGATGACCTGGTACGGGATGCCGATCAGGTCGGCATCGGCGAACTTGACGCCCGGGCGCTCCTTGCGGTCGTCGAGAAGTACCTCGATATCGGCCACGGCGAGCTCCTCGGTCACCTTGCTCGCAACGGGCCAAACCACGTCGTCGTTCACGTTCATTGCGACGACCTCGACCTCGTAGGGCGCCACGCAGACAGGCCAGCAGATTCCGCGCTCGTCGCTGTGCTGCTCGACCACGGCAGAGACCATGCGGGAGACGCCGATGCCGTAGCAGCCCATGAGGAACGGCTTCTCCT